>CAYTLU010000119.1:0-25965 GCA_964438665.1 uncultured Bacteroides sp. | reverse complement strand
TTCGTTTCCTTCTTTTAGGGTTATTGCAAATGTGTTGCCCTCCCGGAATGAAATATGATCGATATTTCGTCCGGGAGCAACGGTTGCTACATGATCCCGAAGCATTTTTTGTGATGGCACGCCGTGGCATATCAAATCTGCCAGCAGAAGATTGTCATAGCCTTTTCTAAGATAGTTTTTTAGCCCTGCCACCTGACATGGCGTGCCGATAAACAAAACATCGCGTCCATCGGTCAAATCTTGCCTGACTTGTGAAAATATGCCGCGGACATCGCTTTGCACATATTTCGAACCTTGCAAACGGTGCAGGTCGTTGATATTATCTACTCTTGTGTGACCGATTTTTAGACCATCGCCCCAACAGCCATAGACTATGCCGCCTTTCTTGATCGTATTTGCCGACAGCATGTAGGCTGCTCCTCCGGAGGAGCTGGAGGTATGTATATCGTGGTCATTGGCCCATGCTGCCCATGCAGTGGCCGGACGCTTTTTTTGTTCCGGTTCGGGCGTAAATGGGCAGACTCTCTCGCAGAGACCACATTCGATGCATGTTTTTGTTTCGACTTTGGGATAAAGAAATCCCTTTTTGTCTTCAGTCATCGTGATGCACTGCCTCGGACATATTTCTGCACAGGCATTACATCCGCAACAATCTCGCTTGGCTTTCCCTTTGACAGACATGGATCAGTTAGACTTTACTTTAATTATGAGACGCCAGGATAAGATCCGCAATTGATCGATTGCCACTCCTATGGCATACCATCCGGCAATGACAGCGACAATGGCAATCATATATTGCCATGAGGAATAAGATGCAAATATATTTGTCGCCATCCTTTTATAAAAATGAAATATCCCATCATGGGAATGGACGAGATAGACGGCAAACGATGAGGCCGCGAAAAAGTTGATTGCCCGGCTTTTTATGTTCATTCGGCTGAATATCATCAGCAGACAGGCAGCCTGTATGATGCTCAGCGGATTGGTATAGGCAAGAAATATGTTGGTTGCGACAGCATTGGCTGTGCCTGATAGGTTCAATATAGGGATGAATCCGATTGCTATGTTTGTGGCGAGAGATAGAATATATAGTCGGACAAGTGTCTTGGTCGGGATTTTCAAAAGGTAGAGCCGGCAATATCGTGCAAGCAGATATAATCCGATGAAAGAGAAAATCGAATATCCGCTTACAATATCCCGGATGTTTCCGACACATCCGAATATGACTTCGAATGTGAAAAACGCTAAAAGCAGTAGCCTGAACTGTCGTTCGGACGCTGTCGCCACAAAGCTGTTGAGAATCGGAGCAAGGATATACAGGCCGATATATGATCCCACAAACCAATAGCCCCTTTCAAGAAATATTGTGTTGAATTTAAGAGTTCCGCCATATATGGGATAGCCCGCCAAGTTTGCCACGGCATATATCCCGACTCCAAAAAACAGGAATTGATAGAAGAAGGATGCGAACCCCTTGATGGATGGCTTGATGGAAAACCATCCCGAAATCATGACAAAGAGGTTGACGCAGATGATGGAGATGGCCTCAAATGCCACCCGGGCTGTTGTGGCTGCGGGTGAGGTCAGAAAATCAGCTTGCGTGGGATGGCCTATAGACCGATAGTTGACGTGAACGGCCAAAACCAGAATCATTGCTATAATCCGCAACAGTTCGATGTTGGATTGCCGGTTTTTATGAAGAGTCACGAAAAATCTATTTAAGAAATGTCAGGATCGGTTTATTTTTTTCCGAAGATACGTGAGAGTATGCCGGGGTGTCTTTCTTCGTTTTCGCGGCGGTGAAGTTCGGAGATGTAGTGGCGGTAGCTCCATCCGTTGGAGATCATTTCATATATCCCTCCCCAGTCCGGCAGTCCGCCTACGTTCCGGTCATCGATATAGATGTCGGCATTGACCTTGCGCGGACCTTCCGGCACGGCCGACAGAGGATTGTCAGTGTTTATCCCATGAAATTCAAGTCCACGTTCCTTACACCATTCAACAGCTTCTTCAAGCAGAGTCCCTTCACGGTAGGTCCATAGTATCAATATGTGGCCTTCGCGCTGAAGGCGTTTTAGCGTGGCGATGGCATGACGCTGCTCGCGCCCTATGCGTGGATAGTCGTGCTCAACGATTGTTCCGTCAAAATCAACTGCAATTATCATTGGTGTGGTAAGTGGTCAAATAATGGATAAATACGTTTGTTATGTCATTGATTCCAAATAGCATTGCGGAATATAGGCTGTCGCTACGGCACAAATGCCATGCACCGTCACCACCAGCCTGCGGTCGCCGCGGATGCGCGCAATATGGCCTTCCGCTCCGGCAAGCGGCCCGGCGGTCACTCTGACTCGCTGTCCTTTGGTGAACCGTTCGGCGGCGTCAGGCATGAATTCCAATCCATCAGCACCGGAGGAGAGGACAAGGCGGAATATCTCCATCTCGCGGTCGTCGATCCGGGCCGGAACTTTACGGCTTCCATTGGAGCTATGCTTGTATAGCATGGCTTGCCCGGCCAGAATCCGTTCGGCGTTGAGGGCGTTTTCTTCCGTTGCGCGGAGGAACAGAAGCGAGGCTACAGCCGGACGCTGAATCCTGATTCGCCGGCCATCGCTTTCGGTCATGATGGTCTGCATAGGCACATAAGTCTCCTCACACAGCTTCGCTATGCTATCGGCAACTTGCTGCGTTCGGTTAAAAAACACTTTCAGTGCATACCAATTTGTTTCCGTTTCGGACATTTCTTATATTCCTCTACCCGATGTGTTGGATTAAGGCAGAGGTTCGCTAGGTTTGGCCGCTTGACGCTTTGCGTTTCGGCTCGCGGTCTCCATCCCCGACCCGGGGCGGCCTACCGTAACCCATGCAGTCTGCCCCTGATGCTGTCGGGACGTCCCGCATAATTGCGTCACAATGTGTGTGATACCAAATTATTGGCAAAGATATAAAACTTTCAGCAATAGACCAATGCTTTAACTATAATTTTGAATTTGCTCGGCGCGGAATGTTTCCGGTGGCTTAGAACGGATAGCCGATTGCAAGGTGGAATGCCAGAGAGTCTTTGAATTTACGCATATTGTAGTAGCCTCGTTTGCCTGTGTCGTATGGCGCATGAATGCCTATTCCAAGGTCGCCGCGAACAACAAGCATGCCGATATCAACGCGCAGCCCGATGCCGGTGCCGAGTGCCAGGTCTTTCAGGAATGTGGAGGCTTTAAGCTGTCCGCCGGGGCGCGCCGGGTCGTTTTTGATAAGCCAGACATTTCCGGAGTCGAGAAACAGTGCGCCATGAAGGATGCTGACAATCGGGAAGCGGTATTCAACGTTGAATTCAAATTTAAATGTACCGGTCTGGTCGAAATAGCCATTGATCTGGTCCTCCGGAACGCGGTAGCTGCCCGGACCGATGCTGCGTACGGTGAATGCGCGTACGGAATTTGCTCCGCCAACGTAGAACTGTTCGCTGTAGGGCACTTGGGCGGCATTGCCGTAGGCATGTGCAGCTCCTGCTGCCACGCGCATGACAATCCGGTTGTCGCCGCTGATCCGGCGGTTATAGACAAGCTGGGTGCTTGCTTTTATGAATTGGGAGAATGGGGTGCCGAACAGTTTTTTTTCTCCCTTCTTGCCGAATGCTTCGTATATTCCCCAGAAGATATTGCCTGCCTCTTGCACGGTAAATTGCCAGTTGAGTGAATTATGGCTGTCAAATGCGCGGTCATAGACGTAACTGAACGACATCTGAGGAATGAACTGGTCGCGGAAACTTTGTGCAATGACCGGATTTGCGTTCATTATGGAGTCGAATTCGCCGGTTGTACTCATAAGTTTTACATATGTCAACTTAAAAAGAGTCAAAGAATTGGTGACATGGCGTGTGGCGCGCCAGTCATAAGAGAACGCGGCATTAAACTGTGCCATGTTGAAATAATGGGGGCGGTTGAGCAGGTCGGCGCCTAAAGAGATGCGTGTCCAGTTAAGCTGGCGGCGTGTGCGCGGAATGAAGCGCGGTGCGAGAAGTCTTGGAAAAGAGAGCGAGGCGTTGAGACCGATTTCGTAGGAGTTGAACACTGAGCTGCGCCCTCGTCCTGTCTGCCATTCATACGTTCCGAACAGGTCGGTGCTGAGTTGTTCGCCACCGCCGAAAAGATTGTGGTTTGTCAGTTTGAGGTCAATACCGGGGCCTATATAGCTGTTGGACTTTGATGTGGCGTTGACTTCGATGGATGCTTCCATTGGCGCATCAAACGTACAGTCGATTTCTACGTTAAGTGTCTTTGCCCGGGTAGAATCCGGGACAACGTTGATCTCAATTCCTTGAAATATGCCAAGACGTGACAGATAGGTTTGCGTGCGGTTCATGTCGCGGACGGAAAAAGTCTTCCCTGTACGGAATGTAATGCAGCCCGGAATCAGTCCTTCGCGCAATCGCGATGGTTTCATCTGAATGAGAGTGCCGCGCTTTGTCTCTATCGTGTCGGGAGTACCTCCGCCATTGTTGCGGTGTATGCGCGTGGTGATGTCGCCGGTTGTGTATCTTGCCAATAATCTCGGAGGTATATTTGATGCAATGGTCATGCGCATGGCAATGCGATTTTTTGATATGGTGCTGTCGGCAAGATATTCGATATAGTCGGGCTTGAAGAAATAGTAGCCTCGGTTGCGGACCGCATTGGCGATGCGCACGCGGACCGCGCTTAGCGAATCGGTGCAATATCGCGAGTCGCGGCGGAGATATGTGTTTTTTCTGGCAATGGAGTCGATCACGTGATTGAGATGGCACGTGTCGGGGAGGAGTTCAATGGAATCAAGCAGATATTCCGGTCCGGTTTGGACGTTATAGAGTATTTTCGCTTTCTTTTTGTTTTTCCCTTGGATCAACTCATAAGATGCCGTTCCGCTGAAATATCCGTTGTTGTCCAGTATCTCATCGATCATTTTGACGCGGACTTCCGGACGGACATCGCTGATAAGTATTGGTTCGGAAACCAGTTTTTCATATAGCCAGTGCTTTAGCCCCCCGGGAGGGTTGCTCCAGTTGTTGTAAACCCACAGTCCAAGAGGAAACGGCCAGCGGACGTAGGGGGAATAGAGTGAGTTATTCGGTTTGACATTGACGGCATCGAGTACGTATGATGAAAGTCCATCGGCCGGCTTTTGCTCTTTTGACGGTGTTGAGATATTGATTTTCTTGACACCGGTATAAAGAATGTCATCCTCGCCCAGCCGGCGCGTTGTCGAGCATGCGGCCAGATATATGGCAAGCGCGATGACGGCAATGAATGATAATATGCTGCGGTTGGCGTTTCGTCGGGTCATTTTTGTTTTGCGTTTGGTTGGTCAGGCTGTGCCTTTGGCTCTTTTTCTTTGTTTCGGGGTGAAAAACGGAATATATCGCGGAAAGAATTGATTTTGCGTTTCATCACAAAGCCTACGCCGGTCTGGGTGATTTCTCCTTCAAGTATGCTTTCATAGCCCACGTGGCGGAACAGGCGGACATACATTGAGCCGCTTCGGTTGAGCATATACTCAAATGAGATGTTATTGATGAGATTTTGCGAGAAGTTCTCGTCGGCATCGGCATCGGTCGAGTAATTGCCTCCGACAACGATTTTAAACCGGTCGTTGAATAGTGATTTCGACACTCGGTAGCTGTAGCTTGTTGTGGTCGATTTTGCTCCATCGGTAGTCGTGTCATACTGGTCGATTCCAAACGATATGTCGATACCGCGAATGTTGTTGGCGGCCCATGTGTTGATTTGCGAGGCCAGGAACGAGTAAAGCGGATTGCTTGACAGACTGGTGCTGGCTTTGGTGCCCGGACCTGTATAGGTGTTGTAGAGCAGCATGTTCATTGCTTGGTTGGCGCGCTGCTCAGGACTCATTGAGGCGAGTTCGTTCTGAATGGTAATATCTTCATCTGTTGACAGATCGAAAGCCACATTCATGTTTTCAAGCGTATTGGTGACCGACAGCAGTATATCGAAGTTGATAATGCGCGAGTTGGCTCCGGCCTGTGTGACATTGGCTTTTAGCCGGTCAACAGCTTTGATATAGAGTGTAGGATTCATGATATTGCCGGTAAAGGCCACGTAGCATCCTTCCTGAAACGAGAAGCTTTTTTCCGACATCAGATATGGCGTATAGCGAACGAAGCCTTTGTCTATGTTCAGCCGGCCGGTCAGACGCCCTTCAGATGACATCGGGGTTTGGGAGTAGGTCAGATTGCCATTGGCTTGAAGTGACACTTTGTTTTTGCCGTCGGGCGACAGGTCGGCATTGATGGTTGAGCCTTCTGATATTGTCAGCCGGGCGTCAATAATCATGGCCAAGGATGGGGCGACGAGCGAATCGGCTTGTGCCACTTGTGTCGTGTCGGAGAACTGTACGAAGCGCACCATCTCGGTGTCGCTTTGAGATGTGAGCGTTGAAGTGGCGTCCTGCACTACGTATGTGACATTTGTGCCGGCAAGGATGTTGAGATCGGCATCGATTTTAAGTAACTGCATGTTGCCTTTGGCGGTGGCATCAAGGTCGATGAATGCCTTGCCGTAGATGCTTGCTCCGCGAGGACGTGTTGAATTGACTATCTGCATGTCGCGTGCGGTCATGTTCAAGTCTATCCCAATGTCGCTTAACCGGCTTGCATCGACTGTTCCGTTGATTTTCAGATCTTTGCCGTTTAGACCGGCAATAGAGAAGTTGGTGAATCTGACCACATTGCTGTCAACCGGGATTTTTTCTTTGCTGAAGGCATATGAAGAACCGATCATGCCGACTTTGACTGCTGTGGAATCAAAATTGAGATAGCCGTTGAAGATCGGATTGGCAATATCGCCGGTTATGTCCATCCGGCCGTTGAGCATGCCTGAAAGTTGTGCCATATCTTTAGGCAGGAACGGATTGACAACCCGAAGCGGGAAATGGATCATTGAGAAGTCAAGCAGGAAAGGATTGACGGCCGTGCTGTCATTGAGATTCCCTGATGCGGTTATGACTTTGACCCCATCGACAAACAGATCCGCATCCGCGCGCAGCAGACCGGATTTCGGATCGTTTGCCACATCAAGCCCAAGGCCAAATGTGCCTACGCGCTCGCGTCCGTAATAAAGATTGTTGACATCTACCGTGCCTTTGCCGGTCAGTTGTTTTTCATCCCATCGGAATCGGAGGTTGGAATTGATAACCCCTTTGACCGGAGGAGCAAATGGCGATAGAGAAAGCCATTCAGAGAGCTTGATGTTGTTGAGCTTCAGAATGACATCCTCCTGACGGACAGTGTCATCGGCCACATGCTCCGTATAGAGATGCAGCGAACTGCTGTCTGACATTAATTTGAGGTTTGCATCAAGATGATGCGAGTCGAAACTGTAAACCACGGAGTTGTCGGGGTTTATCTGCCAGTTTTTATATGCTATTGTCGGGTTGAAAGGAACGAATTTCAAGGTCAGGGTCGAATCAGACATTTGTGCGGACAGACCTAGCACAAAGCCGTGTTTCCCTGTTATGTTCGACTGTTTTATGTGGGCAAGAAGCTTGTCGGCGGACAGATAGCCTGCAAGGTTGACATGCGCGAAATCGTCCATCGTGCCGGGTTCGTTATCGACTTTTATTCGGTAGATGAGGAATTGTTTCTTTTGTATCAGAGTGACCCCGATTTTGTCAAGGCGTTTTGTCCCGCTTTGGAATCCACTGACTTCGCCAAGCATTGAAATTAGGGTGTCATTGTCGAATTTGAGTTCAACATTCTTGAAGTCGATACCGGAATACGTGGATAAATAGTTTGATATTGGATTCTTCTCTCCCAAGGAGATATTGGCATGCAGTTTCGGGAGTGTGCGCTGCAGTGCTATGACATCAATGTTTTTGGTTTTGATGGCGTTTGTTATAAATGTGAAAGCAGCATCAGAATGGCGCATCAGTGTGTCGAGTCCGTATGGCGATGTTATCATGGCTCTAAGATCGCCCATATCAACAGTGGCATTTGTCAGGGTGTCATTCGTGACAAATCGGGCTGTTGCTTCCGGCGCGCGTAGCTTCTGTTCTGCCATATTCCAGTCAAGTCCTGTCAGGCTAAGCTCGGCATCGATATCTCCGTTGCGGGGGTTGAATCGGCCGCTTGTGTATATTCCGGTCGTTCCGTTCATCGGTTCTTTTGTCAGTCCAAGAGCTTTGAGGTCAAGATTGCGGATATCGCCGGAAAGATCCCATTCATATCCCTGCTTGCCGAACCATGCTGTCACATCGACATCTATATCTGCGGCCTCATTATAGGAAACGGCATGCCCGGTCAGCCTACAGGTATCTATTGATGCACTGATGGTTATATCTCGTAGCGATTGCCCATTATAGCTGACATGTCCTAGATTTATGTCAGCCTTGATGCTTGTGCTGCGTTTCTCCGGATCGTAGCCGTGTCCTTTCACTTTTGCATCAACAGTTAGATCGGCAATTCCGAGTCCGGGCATGAATTTCTGGATTGGAAAGCTTGTTGAGATCAGATCCGTATCATAGCCTTCTGCTTTTTGATTCCATTTGGCCGTTAACGCCATCTTGCCATTGCCGGAGTCAATATTGATATTGCCGTTGATTATTCCGGGGCGGTAGTTGATTTTCCCATTAACCGTCATTGGCGGTATATTGATTGTCGGGCCTGTCTGCTGATTTGAAATGTGTGACTTCAGGAAGTCGGCATTCCGGATTCTACCGTTGATGTCAATCTGTCCGGCCATGCGTTTGAAGTCCATCGGATTTTTGATTTGTCCTTTTGCCGATACGGAGATGTAACCGGGCATGTCGGCAGCCAGCTTCCCGATCTCCAAGGCTCCAAATGTTCCGTCAATATCGGCAATGATATTTATCTTTTCTTTAGAAGGCAATCCTTTCATCATTTTTGCCACGGATGGCATGGCGGCGTATATTTCGGATAGTGCCACTTTCCCATTTGCTTTAAGCCTGAGAGGAACGGCCGGATTCGTCGAGATGTCGCCAAGTCCCATCATGGCATCAAGCAGAATGTCGGTTGAGGGTGTGGCTATGTTGAATCTATGGGCGTGCATTGCCATTGAATCCATCTCGAATATGCCGGAAGCTGTCAGGTCGAGTCCGCATCGTTCGGTGGCATGTAGCATTGTGAGTGGCACACGGATGTTTGCTCCCTGATTGTAGAAAGAGTCAATATCAATCTTTATATCCTTAACCTGGAGATAGTTCATGTTGAGACCGGATTCCGGCTGCGCTCCTGCTGTCGCATAGATTGCTTCATGGCCTGTAATGCCGATATGTCTTGCGTTTATTGTCCAAGGGGTAGTGGATGGTTGTGCTGCCAACTTGGAATCCACTGTGTCCGATGTCGATTTGTAGTTCTTTAGAAATTCTGCTGATGGCGTGATGTATATGGCTGTTATAGAATCTACGTTAAGCGCGCCGACATCAATCTTTTGCAGAGCCATGTCAAGCCGTCCGTCCAGCAATTGTGCATCACCGATGAACGCGTTGAGCGAATCGATTGTCGGTAGCATTTTCATGTGAAAACGAATGTTGCGCAGCTTGATATCCGGAGCGGATATAATCATCTCGGTTTTTGTGGAGTCTGTCGATGATACGGTTGTCGTATCCTTAAGGATCAAGTCAATATCGGCTCCGTCTAGTAATGTATTCCCGACATTGATCTGCTTCATGTCAAATCCGAGATTCGTGCCGGTTGAGGTGAAATTGTCGATGTGTGCGGTCAGGAACACTGCTGAATCAGCATTATTTAGCCGATAGTCAGCATCGGAGAGCATCACGCTTGTGACGTTGATTTTTCCGGAAAACAGTGGCCGGACGGAAACATCCGCATACATTTTTCGTGCGGCCAGAAGTGTGTCGCCTGATTCTTTGACAGACAGACTGTCAAGTTCTAATGTCAGCGGGAATTTGAGCAGGATGCGCCGGAGTGATATTTCCATTCCGGTTGATTTCGACAACTCGCGGCAAGCTATGTTCTTGGCTGTTTCCTGAACGGCCGGAATGTAGAGTGACAAGGGAATCAGTATCATGAGTGCGGCAATTATGAAGATTGTCCATAATAGCGTTTTTTTAATGATATGTATTGTTCTTCGCAGTGCCACTTGATCTGATTAAGAAATTTTACATTCCAACGCCTGCATTATCTGTATTGTTCGCCGGCCTGACGAAGACGCCGGATTTAGACCGACAGATAGATTAATACCAAGTCACGCCGTTGGAAAGCGATGAGCGTTTATCATATTTAAGGTCGGATAGCATGGATGAATTGACAGAGATGTGGAAGTTGTAGCTTTTATATGGGCCGACAGGCACAAAGCTGGCAGTCATCGTGAAGCAGTGCAGGTCTCGGGATATATTGCAGTTCATATACGCCAGCTTGTGGGTGTCGAAGTTATAGCTGGCCGTGAAACTGAAATTCCAGTTTTTGGTAGGCCGGATATTCCCGGACAAGCTCAGATTCTGGGTGATTTTCCCATCATACTCCATTTTTTGTTTGTTGAATGCCCCATAGCCATACGAGATCGAATAGTTGAACGTCAGACTCCACGGCACTTCCCATTTCATGTAGCCGTTGGGGTTGAAAATCATATCTCCGTCAGACGATGTGCCTGAGCCGGCTCTGTTATCCGTGCGTCTTCGAGGTGAGGTTTCTTTGTTGCCTTCATCTTCGGATGACGTATCTTTGTTGTCCTTTTTCTTCTTGAACGTGTCGTTGTTGAATGTGTAGCTGAATGATGTGCCTGTGCTTGACAGACGCCCCAGACCCTTGCCGGCTTTCCATCGCGGAATGTTGACGCGGACCGGATTGCCTGCGGCGTTAAGCTGGTAGGTATAGACATCCCACACGGCTGAGAGGTTGAGGTTGAAGTTCTTGACGAGTCGGAGCATCAGTGATGTATTGATGTTGCTCCAGTTGAGAGAGTCAGCCGCGAAATTGTAGCTTTGCGAGACCGTGAAGTTCTCGATAAGAGATATTTTTTTCTCCTCGATACTGTCACTCTCGCTTTTGACTTTCATTTCCAGATTGTTGGCCAAAGAGAAACTTACCATGCCTGTCTTGCCTTCACCGGGTACGCCGAAAAGGCTGTTGGGGAAGAGCGAGTATCGGCGTGTCTGCATTTCGCCGTTTGCTCCTGGATATTGGTATGAACCGTAATATCCGAAGAATGGAGATCCGAAGTCCGGCGCGCCGCTAAAAGATACTGTAGGAGTGATGACGTGGCGGATCATCTTGACTTTATCTCCAAGAAATTTCATCGGACGGTAGAATCCGTAGATTTTTGTGTCAAGCGATACGGATGCGTTGAAATCCCAAACGTTATAGAAGCTGTATGTCGTATCGCATATTTCGGCGGCTGCGTTGGGATCCCATTGGCGTCGTACTTTGGTCGTGTACATGCGGTCGGTTAGATTGATGCTCGGCGTCAGGTTGAAATACTTGAACAGATTGAATGTTGCCGAGATCGGAACATTGTGCCTCATGCCGTTTCGCCAGTCCTTTATCAGACTTTTTTTGAAGAACTCATCCTGCTTGGCCGTCAGCGAGTTGTTGAACTGGCCCGAATATGATATTCGGATTTTTTCATACCATTTTTCTGCGCCGACAGCTTTTTTGCGTTTGAACGGATATATCTGCGACATGGTGATGGTCACATTTGGAAATGATACGGCCAGCGTTGAGTCCTGACTGCGCTGGGCAATACTTGCTGTTCCTGAAAATGACCATTTTGAACCGGGCGGACGGTAAGTGAAGTTGACCGATGAACTCTTTGTGTTTTCAGTAAAAGAGTTGGAGTAGTAGCTGCCCAGGTCATTTCGGGAATATCCCGATGTGGTGAAATTCACAGATGCCGAGAAGTTGAATATCGGATTGGCTTTCTGATCCTGTGTATGATTCCAAAGCACCTGGAAGTTGGTCTGTTTCGAATAGTCTGGAAGGCCTTTATCTCCTAAAATTGTCTTTAGGAAGCTGATGTTGAAATTCCCTGAAAATTTATAGCGTTTGATATAGGCTGACCGTGCTTGCAGTCCCCAAGAGCCTTTTGTGTATATTTCTCCTGTGAGTGCAAGATCAATATTGTCGTTTATGGCAAAATAGTAGCCACCGTTGCTGAGATAGAATCCCCTATTGTAGTCATCGCCAAAAGATGGAAAGATGATGCCGCTCGAATACCGTTCCGAGAATGGGAAATAGCCGAATGGAACGGCCAGAGGCAACGGCAGTCCTTCAAGCACCAGATATGCCGGGCCGGTCACAATGTCTTTCTTTGGACGTACTTTTGCTTTTGTCAGCTGAAAACCGAAGTGGGGATGCTCGTGGTTGTCGCAGGTGGTGTAGAATCCGTTTTGGACATAAAATGTGTTTTCTCCGACTTTTTTCGATGTGCCGCCTGTCAGGAATCCCTCTCCCTGTTCGGTTATGACATCGGTGATGAATCCTTTTTCGGTCTTGAAGTTATAGCGCATTGTCTTTGATTCATAGGTCGTTCCCTTGTCGGTGAATATCGGCGAACCGGTAACCTTGCCGACTGAATCCGTCACACCCACTGCATATACGACGCTGCTATCCATATCAAGCTCTATTTGGGCTGCGTCCAGGCTGATTTCGCCGTAGGTTACTTTGCCATCGCCATAGATATATGCATCCGATTGCCCTACGAGAACCATGGAATCCTGAGCCACAATATCTACAACATTGTCGAGATCGGTTTTAACGCGGGAAATGCGTCGGCCGGTCGGCTTCTTCACGGTGTCGGCCTCATCATTCAGGCGGTGACGTCGGCGCAACGATTCGAGTTCTTCCTCGGTTATGTCGGCGGGAACGTGGACAAACGGCTTGACTGTTGAGTCAGCAGCCGTGCTGTCGGCAGCCGCAGGGGTGGTTTGCTTGGATCTGTAAGGTCTGCGTGGAGCCGTGCGCCTGTGCCGTTGGGTGTATGAGCCTCCGTTCCCCGGACGATATAATCCCGGCTGGGATGCAGACACAGTATCAACAGCCTCATCCAGCGGTCTCTGAGAGGCTGTGACAAGTGCCGAATTACGCGATGCCATAGCGCTCAAAGCCATAGCCATCACTATTGCTAAAACTATATATAGATGAGTTTGCCTCAAACTTTAGTGACAATAACCTATAAATTCACTGCAAATATACTACCATTCCTCCGAATACACTAACCTTTGACTCGTTTTTTTGCCTTTTATTTCTTGAAAAGAGCGCGTAAGGTATAGCCTATGTCATTGAATGTTGACATCATCGGCGTCAGCAGAGGACGGATTGGGGTATCACTCCCAGGAGTATATATTTTTAGCATGTGTTCCCGGCATTTGATATCAATTTCTGAGCCAAGAATCATTGGTTCGCCATCGATATGTACCGGACCGGAATTTTTGCGGGTAATGTGTAGTGATTTTGTCCGGAATGTGTGGATAAGCATATTTTTTTCGATAGTTCCCGCCATCAGGTCAAGCCCGACCAGCGCAGTGGTCAGAACGTTGCCATAGTTAATGATTGTCACATCCAGCAGTCCGTCATTGATGGATGCATGTGGCGCGATGTATGCGTTGTTACCATATTGGGAGGCATTGCAGACGGCAACAACGAAAGCACGCTCCGTCACCACCTCTCCATTTGCTGT
The DNA here is from genome assembly GCA_964438665.1 of uncultured Bacteroides sp. Classification (GTDB taxonomy): domain Bacteria; phylum Bacteroidota; class Bacteroidia; order Bacteroidales; family Muribaculaceae; genus Paramuribaculum. The sequence goes on along the minus strand of CAYTLU010000119.1, from coordinate 12,319 downwards.
AATGACGTATTCTTCAGGCTTGTAGTTGACATATTCGCGTAGCGTGTTTTTAATATATGTCATTTTCCCACGGTGTTTGGATTGGGCGAACTTCTGACTGACAGCGGCATCGAAGCCGATGCCGAATGTGCAGAAAAACGGCCGGCCATTGACCTCTCCGTGGTCGCAGATTTCGGCGTTGCCCTGACAGATGACATCAATTGAGCCCTCTATATCGACTGGAATATTGAGGTGACGCGCAAGTCCATTGCCGGAGCCGCAAGGAATGATACCCAATGACACTCCGGAACCGCTCAAAGCCATTGCTGTCTCATTTATGGTGCCGTCGCCTCCGGCGGCTATGACTGTTTTATAGCCTTTTGCTGCCGCTTCGCGAGCTAGATTAGTGGCCTCGCCCGCGGCTTTTGTCCAAATGCAGTCAACATCCATTCCGACTTCGGCCAGACGTTGTTTCACCCGCTGATCGAGTCGATGCTTCTTACTCGTCCCGGAGACCGGATTGATAATCAAAAGAGCCTTATGCTGTTCCATACATCGCAAATATAAATGATTTTTGCCGGATATCCTTATAGCCGGCTGAAAAATCTTGTGCTTTCAATAGGTTCTAATTTTGCCCCGATAATTTTACGGAAACAAATATCATGCTGATTAGCACTACTTATTAGATAATATCATGAAATGACATTGCACTTCTTATTGGAAACTTTAGATAATGCTTTTGAGAAAAATCAGAGATAAAAACGATGGTTTTTTGTAAAAAGTCAGAGATAAAAACTGACTTTTTCTGCAAAAAGTCAGACATAAAACAGCCATAAGGAGGCTGTAACAGGTTGTTGTGAAAGAAACAATTTGATCCCTTTCCCTTCATTGTCAGCGGCGTACCATTGACAAGAATGCCGGAGGAATCGGAGTGGAGAAGTTCATCTCTTTGCGAGTGGTGGGATGGATGAACCGCAGGGTCTGCGCATGGAGACAAAGCCGCCGTATCGGACTTGATCCGGTCCCATATTTGTGGTCGCCGGAGATTGGATGTCCCAGGTCTTTCATGTGGACACGGATTTGATTTTTGCGTCCGGTGTCAAGCTCTACTTCCAGAAGCGCGTACCTCGTGCCGCTGCTCAGGGTCTTGTAGCGGGTGACGGCTAGTTGTCCCTGTTCAGGATCATCGGTAGAATAGACCTCATATTGGGAGTTCTCAGCAAGATAACTTTTTATAACTCCGTTGCTTTCTTCAGGAATTCCTTCGACTACGGCCAGATATTTACGGTTGAGCACCATGTTGTTCCAGTTGTGCTGCATCGCTTCTTTTGCTTCCATTGTCTTTGCAAACATCATTAGTCCCGATGTGTCGCGGTCAAGACGGTGTACGATGAAAATTTTGTTGGCGGGATTGCTCCATTTGACATAATCTCGCAAAATTGAATAGGCTGTTCCATCGCTGACCTTGTCATTGCCCATTGAAAGCAGCCCATAGCCTTTGTTTATGACGATGATGTCATCATCTTCATAGACTATTCTCATCCGCCGGTGGCGGAACACCTTAAATTCGCGGACAAAATTGACTTTGACCTTGTCGCCTTCGTTCAGTTCGTAGTCAAACTGTCGTTGGGGAATATCGTTGACGGCTATCTGGTTGTGGGCAAGCATCTGCTTTATGTGCGTGCGCTTGACGTTCGGAAGTTGCTGTGTCACATATTCCATTAATGGAGCTTGAGTGCCGACACAAAATTGTTTTATGACGTCAGGCTTGAATTTTGCGCGCGGCATTGTGCGGCCGTCTTTGTTGTTGCGTGTCATTGTTTTATGATTTTAACTTTCGGCCGCGTGCTGCCGGACGTTTAGGCTTGTCCGGTTGCGACTCTATGATCTGACGGCATTCCTCAAGAGTGAGATCAGCAGGGTTTTCGACAGATTTGGATATCTTGTAGTTCTTTTTCTTGTAGGCGATATAGACTCCATAACGGCCATTGAGAATCTGCAGGTCGGGGTCGTCCTCAAAGGTCTTAACAACTCGTTGACTGTCGGCCAGTCGTTTGGCTTTTATCAATTCGATTGATTCTTCGAGTGTGATGGTCATGGGACTGAAATCTTTGGGTATCGACACGAATTTGCCAGAATGTTTGATGTATGGACCGAATCGGCCAACGGCCACGGTCACATCGGCATTCTCAAACTGTCCGAGTGTACGCGGCAGTTCAAAGAGTTTCAACGCTTCTTCCAGGGTTATGTCAAACACTGATTGGCCTTTTTGCAGTGATGCAAACTGCGGTTTCTCGTCAGATCCGCTGTCGCCGATCTGAACCACCGGGCCGAAACGTCCGATTTTAACCGAAACAGGCTTCCCGGTTTCGGGGTGCATGCCGAGGACGCGTTCACCAACCTTATGCTCAAGTCGCATATCATTGGCTCTTTCCACTTCCGGATGGAAAACACCGTAGAAATCGCCGATCTCTTTTTGCCATGCGGCTTTTCCTTCGGCCACCAGGTCAAATCTCTGTTCAAGGTCGGCAGTAAAATTGAAGTCAAGCACGTTGGGGAAATGTTCCGTCAGGAAGTCATTGACAATAACGCCGGTGTCTGTTGGAATAAGTTTCCCTTTCTCTGCCCCGATGGTGGCTGTTGTCGCCGATTCTTTGATTTTGCCTTTGGCGAGTGTCAGCGTAGCGAATTTACGCATCTCGCCGGGTCGGTCGCCTTTATCGACATATTCGCGTTGCTGGATTGTGGAAATGGTCGGCGCGTATGTCGATGGACGTCCGATGCCAAGCTCTTCCATCTTCTTGACCAGCGATGCTTCAGTGAACCGTGGCGGATGCTGGGTATATCGTTCGGCTGCAGTCATGTCCGACAGGCTCAGGCTGTCGCCCTTGTTAACTGCCGGGAGGGTTGCCGAAGAGTTGTCTTCTGCCGCCTCATTGTCATCCGCTCCTTCTGCATAAACACGCAGGAATCCATCGAAGCGAACCACTTCTCCGATGGCTACGAAATGATCCTTACGAGTTGAGGGCGTAATCTCCACTGTTGTTTTTTCTATTTCTGCGTCAGCCATCTGGGAGGCGATTGTACGTTTCCATATCAGGTCGTACAGACGGCGTTCCTGTGCTGTCCCATCAATGTCATGTTTGTTGACGTAGGTCGGACGTATCGCTTCATGAGCTTCCTGTGCGCCTTTTGAGCGTGTGTGATAGCGGCGCACTTTGAGATATTCAGCCCCAAGCGTGGATTTGACCTCTTCCGAGATAGCCTTTATGGCGAGCGATGAGAGATTGAGAGAGTCTGTACGCATATATGTGATATGCCCTGCCTCATACAGCCGCTGAGCCACCATCATTGTCTGCGAAACGGTGAATCCGAGTTTGCGGGCTGCTTCCTGTTGCAGGGTCGATGTCGTGAACGGTGCGGCCGGTGATTTTTTCTGAGGCTTGACGGTGACATCCGCGATATTGAATTCTGCCGTTGAGCAGTCCTTCAGGAACGCTTCGGCTGTCTCTTTGTCTGGCAGACGGTGTGACAACTCTGCACGGAGTTTATGGCCATCGCTGTTCGTGAATTGTGCGGTTACGCGGAAATAAGGCTCAGCCACAAAATGCTTGATCTCATTCTCTCTCTCCACAATCAGGCGCACGGCCACAGACTGCACACGTCCGGCCGACAGCGCGGGCTTGATTTTTTTCCATAACACCGGCGACAGTTCAAATCCGACAATGCGGTCAAGCACTCGGCGGGCTTGCTGCGCATCGACAAGATTCAGGTCAATATCGCGCGGATTTTCAATTGCGTGCAGAAGTGCCGGTTTTGTGATCTCATGAAACACTATTCGGCGGGTTTTGTCCGGTTTTAGTCCGAGCACTTCGTAGAGATGCCATGCAATAGCCTCTCCCTCGCGGTCCTCATCGGAAGCGAGCCATACAATGTCGGCATCTTTTGTGGCTTTCTTGAGGTTCTTGACCAATTCGGCCTTGTCAGCCGGAATTTCATATTCGGGTTCGAACGATTTATCCATGTCAATACCGAAATCTTTTTTGCGGAGATCTCGGATATGTCCATAGCTTGACATCACTTTATAGTCTTTGCCAAGAAATTTCTCTATTGTTTTTGCCTTGGCCGGAGATTCGACAATCACTAGATTTTTGCTCATCGTAGGTGTTGTTACGAGTCAATATAATTAAGGTGTGGGTTGAATTCGGCGACAAAATTAGTCAAAACAATTTGAATAACTTGCCACCCCTGAAAAATTTTAACACACCGCCCACGCCCATAAAGATTATATCTTTATAGGACAGAGCTTCATCGTCTTTATTTCACATTTCGGCTATTGCGATGCTGCGTTCAGGCTTTGTAGAGCATGCCTTGCGCCACAGCTTCAGCAGCCTCCGCGCCTTTGCTCTCCTTGACAATGGCCAGTGCAAAATCAAAGGTGAATGCCGGACCTTTGCCGGTCACGATATTGTCGGCGGTGACAACAGGCAACCCTGTCATCTTTACCCCGGTTGCTTCGGCTGGCTCCATTCCGGGATAGCATGTCGCTTTTTTGCCTTCAAGCAGGCCGATCGGGGCGAGCACAAGTGCCGGAGATGCGCAGATGGCTGCTATTTTGCCGCCACGCCGGTTCTGTGCGCAAAGCATTTCTGTCAGTTTTTTGTTCGCGGCAAGGTTGGCGGCTCCTGGCATTCCTCCGGGGCAGATGAGCCATTCAGTGTTTTCTCCTACCGCGACATCGTTTAGCAACAGATCTGCTTTGACTGTGACTCCGTGAGCACCGGTCGCGTCAAATCCATCGTTGATTGATACGGTTTTGACGTTCATGTCTGCGCGGCGCATGACATCGACAGTTGCTAGTGCCTCGATCTCCTCGAAACCATCGGCTAGAAAGATAAAAGATTCGTTCATATTGAGTTGGATTTGTTTTGTCATCATGTTATTTTACAAATATAATGCAAATCATCGGAAGAATAACTATTTTTGCATGAAATAAGTTCATGTTGTCATGTTTAAATCATTTCTTCCTTTCGCAATATCTGTTGCGTGCATCGCTCTGTCTTTAGTGTCTTGCAGAAAAGATGGAAACTATCGTCAGTGTTCCGGTGTCGTGTGGACTACGGCCTATTCTATTGTTTATGAGTCTGAATCCGATATGTCTGATTCTATTATCGCGGTCATGCAGCGTGTAGAGAAGTCGTTGTCGCCGTTTGATTCTGTCTCGGTCGTCTCAAAGATAAACCGTAATGAGTCTATGGCCGTGGATACTTTGCTGCAACGTGTGTTTGCGGCATCGCAAGAGGTATGCCGCCTGAGCGGAGGAGCTTTCGACCCGACTGTCGCCCCTATTGTAAATCTTTGGGGCTTTGGATATGATAATATGGCGACTGAGCCGACGCAAGCGCAGATTGATAGCGCGTTGACGAGTGTCGGAATTCTTGAATGTGTAGTCGCTGACGGTGTTATGCGCAAGCGTTCGCCGGCAACTGAATTCAATTTCAGTGCGATAACTAAAGGTTATGGCTGTGATTTGATTGGTGAAATGCTGCGGCGCAATGGCGTTGAGAACTATATGGTTGAGATTGGGGGAGAAATCGCTTTGCGTGGGGTGAATTCCCAGGGAAAGCCGTGGCACATCCAGATTGACGCGCCTGTTGAGGAAAAGGCAGAAGTCAGACACACTCCGATGTCTGTCGTGCCGCTGACTAATTGCGGCGTGGCAACATCTGGCAATTATCGTAATTTCCGTGAGACTTCCGCTGGCAAGACGTGGCATACGATTAGCCCTGTGACCGGACGCCCTGTGTCCTCTGCTACGCTCAGTGCCACAGTTATCGCTCCTACATGCATGATGGCCGATGCGCTGGCCACTGCTTGCATGGCCATGCCGTCAGATGATGCTCTGAAGATGATTGAAGCTATAGACGGAGTTGAGGCGATGATAGTGGTGAACGGCGGAGGGAATTTTGTTGTTCGTAAAACCTCCTCATTTCCAGCGGAATTGAATTGACCCTGACGCCGAGATTGTTGCGAATCAGTCGATTTGCGCAGTGATGGGTCTGCGTGTATGTAACTTTGCAGCAGACATCAATCACATCATTTATTATGAAAAACACACGAAAAATCGACAAGATAATCATTCATTGCTCGGCGACGCCGGAGGACCGTTCTGTGACTGTGGCGGACATAGACAGGTGGCATCGTCAGAGAGGATTCAATGGTATCGGCTACCACTATGTGGTCTGTCTTGATGGAACGATTGCAAAAGGGCGTGGCGAACAGGTTGCGGGTGCTCACTGTTCAGGACATAATGCTTCGTCTGTTGGGGTTTGCTACGTGGGTGGTTGCGACAGGAACATGAAGCCGAAAGACACTCGCACGCCTCGGCAGCGTGAGGCGTTGCTGGCGGTTGTCGCGCAGTTGCGCCGCCGCTATCCGCAGGCGCGTGTCTATGGGCATAATCAGTTGACTTGTCGGCGTGGTAAGTCTCGGCCGGGTTTTGATTGTCTCATTTGCCGGGACGATTGTTCGCAATGCCGTTATGCGGCTAAAGCGTGCCCGAGTTTCAATGTCAAGATCGAGTTTTGAAAATGGCAGCCATCGCGTCAAATCTCCGTAGCGAGTCGTCTCCGAAACGCGCCATTGAATTGCGCACGCGCTCAAACGGTTTGCGTTTCATGTCGCCTGATTTTGAATGGAATTTGTCGGCATAGCAGATCAATTGTTCAAGTAGTGTGCGGGGGCAATAGTCGGCGGGAGGCAGGGGAAGATTCTGACGGCGTATTTCTTCTGCGGTCAGTCCGGCTCCGGTATGGCGGGCAGCGACATTGGCCATCTCTTCTCCTGCGTTTTCAGCCAGCAGCAGATCGCGTCCGATGACTCCGTGGCGGATATAGGGTTCCGACCCATGACATTCGATGGAGGGTGCGTTTGTCGCAAAGATGCCTATGTCGTGTAGCATTGCGGCAGCTTCAATGGTGGCGCGGTTGAGGGGTAGCTGCAGGTGGTCGGCTATTGACAGTGCTTCATCGGCAACTGCACGGCAATGTTTCAAATAAATATCCCGCAAGCGGCTGCCCACGGGATAGTATTTGTCAATTATCGTTTGATAGTTCATTGAAAGTCTGGAATCATGATTATTCGAGGATTGTGTTCCATCCGTGGATGTCTTCTTCCTCTCCCAGTTGGATGCCGCGAAGGTGGTTGTAGAGCTTGGTGGTGATCGGGCCTGGCTTGCCGTCTTTGGCTATGATGTATTTCTTGCCGGTGTCAAGGTCATCTATTTCGCCTATTGGTGAGGCTACGGCTGCTGTGCCGCAGGCCGCTGCTTCTTCAACGTGGTCAAGCTCATCTACGGTGATATGCCGACATTCAACGTCGATTCCCATATCTTTTGCAAGCTGTTGGAGGCTCATGTTTGTGATTGAGGGTAGGATCGATTCAGATGCCGGGGTGATGTATTTGCCATCCTTGATAGCGAAGAAATTGGCCGGGCCGCATTCATCGAGATATTTTTTCTCTTTCGGGTCGAGATAAAGCACGGCTGAATATCCCAGTTCATGTGCGTGTTCGCCTGCGCTGAGGCTGGCTGCGTAGTTGCCGCCCACTTTCCAGCGTCCGGTGCCTTTGGGCGCAACGCGGTCATATTCGCGCATGATGCAGATGTTGGTCGGGGCGAATCCGGTTTTGAAGTATGGGCCGACAGGACTCACGAGGATGAGAAATAGATACTCCGTGGAGGCGCGTACGCCGACACTGGCTGTCATGCCGATTTCGAGTGGACGTATATAGAGCGATGCGCCGCTGCCGTAGGGCGGAACGAATCGTTCGTTGAGCCGGACAACCTTCTCAACCATTTCACAGAAAAGTTCTTCAGGAATCGGTGCCATTTTAAGCCCTTCGGCCGACTGGCGTATCCGGTGGGCATTCTCTCGCATGCGGAACACTCTGACCTTCCCATCCTTTCCGCGGAAGGCTTTGAGTCCTTCAAAGATTTCCTGACCATAGTGGAGGGCGGTTGCGGCCATGTGAATATTTATATGTTCGGAATCAGAGATTTCGATCTCTCCCCATTTTCCGTCTTGGTAATTACATCTGACGTTGTAGTCGGTGCGGACATATCCGAATGGCAGTGATGCCCAGTTAAGATTCAATTCTTCTTTCATATTCGTTTGGTTATGAAATTCTCCACAAAAATAACAAAAGTTTCTTTCCTGCGGTTTATTCATGCACAAAAAATCGCATTTCTGCGCAAATGAACCAACTATTCTTGTGGCAGCATTGCAATCGCATCATTTCCCCCCGGCAGAGGTTAGGCATTCCAGATGCAAATGGAGCCTATTTAACCGACTTAAAATCAATATTGTAATTTTTCAATTCGCCTTTATCCGGTAATCCTTGGCCTCGCGGTCGAAAACTATGCCGCGCCCTGGAAATAGCGCGTTCATTTTTTCTGAGGCGGTAAGTGTTTCAACGCTGCCGGTGATGATTTTTCCTTCGGGGGGCATAAGCCAAAGTTGATTGGCTATGTTCAGCGCATCGCCGACATCGTGTGTGCTGAGTAGTATGGATGTAGAACAGTCGCGGGCTAGAACTGTCAATAGTTGCATTACTTCCAGCCGGGACGCTACGTCAAGAAACGATGTCGGTTCATCGAGTATCATCACCGGTGCTTGCTGCGCCAGTGCGCGGGCTATCATCACTTTTTGCCGCTCTCCATCGCTGAGGGTTGCCATATAGCGTGATGCAAGATTCGCTATTCCCACGGTCTCAAGGCTTTCTCCCACTATGCGGCGGTCGGTTGCGTCAAGTCGTCCGAAAAAACCGGTGTGCGGTTGTCGTCCGAGGCTGACCACCTCGCGCGCGGTTAGTGCTCCGGCATTTGTACGTTCGGTATAGACCACGCTCATCATCCGCGCCACATCGCGCAGGGATGCTTTTTGTATGTCGCGCCCATCGACTTCTATCCTCCCTTCTATTGCCGGTTGCTGGCGCGCCAATGTCCGCAGAAGTGTGCTTTTGCCTATGCCGTTCGGTCCGAGCAGACATGTGATCGTGCCGCTGTATAGTTCCAGGTTCATCTCGGAGGCGATGACCGTGGTGTGTTGTCCGTTGCGGTAGCCGATCGAGAGGTTTTCGGTTTGGAGTGTTATATGTCGGGTGGTCTCAGTCAAAATATAGCAGGCGTTTGCGGTTTAACATTACGTAGAGCACCACCGGTACGCCGATGATTGGTGTGATGGCGTTGATTGGAATTACTCCTCCCGAGCCGAATGCAACGGATATCCATGCGCAGAGTAGTGTGACGGCTGTGCCGCAAAGTGCTGTGATGGGCATAAGGACGGAATGATTGGATGTGCGCAATAACATTCGTGATATGTGCGGAACTACAAGCCCAAGGAATCCTATCGGCCCGCAGAATGCTGTGACAACGGCGGTCAGTATGCCGGATGCGGCAAGCAGCAGATGGCGTGTGCGGCGTATGTCAATGCCGAGACTTGTAGCATAGCGTTCGCCCAAGAGCATCGCGTTGAGCGGCTTGACAAAAAGCATTGATAGCAGGATGACCGGCAGCCCGATCGAAGCGAATACCATCGCGCGCGTCCATGAGCCTCCCGAAAGAGAGCCTAATCCCCATATCGTGAAGGAATAGACGCTGTGTTCCGATGAATAGTAATTTAGCAGTGTGATGGCTGATGAGGCGAAATAGCCCACCAATATTCCGGCTATAAGCAGCATCGCGGTCGATTTGACAATTCGTGACAACGCCATCAGCACTGCCAGCACTGCCGCCGCGCCGGTCAATGCTCCGGCCATGATGTTGAAATATTGGCTCGATTGTCCGGATATTGTTCCGCTGAAAGCCATCACCACTATGGCAACGCCCAGCGAAGCTCCGGTGGAGATGCCTAATATCGACGGTCCGGCAAGAGGGTTGTTGAAACAGGTCTGGAGCAGCAGTCCGGCAATCGCCAATGCCGCTCCGGTGACAGCCGCGGTTATCACCATTGGCACTCGCGTTTCCGTGACTATCACACGCCATGTCTCCTTAGCAACATTCCCGCCGGTCAGCGCACCCCAAACGTCGGTCGCCGGAATATCCACTGATCCGGACAGCAGGCATCCTGCCGCAGCCAAGACAGCCACGATCGCCAGTCCTATGGCCGTCGCCAAAACTCTGACATTTTTTATGGCAAAACTTTTCTTTCCCATTCCAACCCCAAAATTAAAAAAAATCCTCCACACCACCCAATCTTTACTGTCACACCAAGGCAACGCAAATTAGTCGCCTCGCCCGCGGTGACACCCACAATGCCGATTTCGCCCTCTGCATGCTTCGCGTCTATCAATTATGTTTACATGTCTTTGTCATGGCAAATGTAAATTTATTGCACTATTTGATTGGTCCAATACGCTTAAACTCAACCATATGGTAGGGGGGTGTTGCAGAACCTCCTTGTAAAAGGCGTAAAAAAAATCAAGCAAAAGCCCCAACTTTCCCAAGCTGAGGCTTTTATATGTCCATAAAATTTTGTAACTTTATGGTATTCAAAACAATATACCACAAAAATAATGTATAAGCCATACATAACCAACGAAAATCTGCTTTTTCCGCCTAATTTGGGCGATTTTATCCCTGCAGATGCACCGGCAAGGCTGGTATCAGACGTTGTTGACCTGATGAAGCTGAAAGAGATTCATGACAGTTATTCTGATGCCTATGACGGACAGCCGCCATACAATCCGGTGATGCTGTTGAAAGTGGTGCTGTTCGGCTACACGAACAACATATTTTCCACCCGGGGGCTGGAGAATGCCATGTCACGCGATGCGCATCTTATATGGCTGTCATCCTACCAGTTTCCCGACCACACGACAATCAGCCGTTTCAAGCACAGGTGCGAGCCGCATATCAAAAAAATCTTCTCCGACCTTGTAAAGGTTCTGGCAGAACGCGGCGAAATCGAGCTGGTCAAGGACCTGTATATAGACGGCACCACCATACGTTCACGTGCGGCCCGCCGACGTATAAAATGGCGCAGCAACGCCGAGAAGTTCTCCGCCTGTGCCAATGCCGACATACAGGAGGGGCTCAGGGAGCTGCTTGCCCAGGTGGAGAGCGGAGACGGAACAGACGAGGACAACACCGGACACGTGGAGTACACGGTGGATGACGCCCGGGAGATAGCCGGACGCATAGAAGCAATGGCGCGTGAGAAGGGGATAAGGAATGTCAGGGGCAAGATTACCGCCATCCGCAATGCCTGTGACCGCAAAGAGGCGCATGACAGGACGCTGGAGCAGTGCAACGGAAGATGCGGCGTGTCGCCGACAGACCCCGACTGCGGCATCATACACGCCAAGGAAGACGGATACGAAGGATTTGCGACACCCAACTACAACGTACAGATTGCGACACAATGCCGGTATGTCACCAACTACGGGATATACGATTCTGCCGATGACAAGTCAATCGCGATGGACTTCGTTGACACCTGCCTGGAGGAAAACGGCACAAAGCCGGCCTCGGTGGTTGCGGATGCCGGATATGGCTGCGAGGAGGTCTATGTGGGATTGGAGCAAAGGCAGATAGAGGCCGTAGTAAAATACCCCTCATACGATGCCGAATCGGCACGCCGTCCGGCAAAGGAGGGCGTGTATGACAGATTCGCCTTCGGGCTTTCGCCGGACGAAAGCACACTGGTATGTCCGGCCGGTCATACGATGCGGGTGATCCGGACAGAAGAGTCATATACAAGAAGCGGCTTCCGCAGCGACAGTACCGTGATGACCTGCGACCATTGTTGCGGATGTCCGTTCAGGCAGAAATGCATCCTGACAAAGAGCACGCGGAACGAGATACACCGCAGACTGGGAAATATACGCGAAGAACGGAAAGCAAAAACACGGCTTGATCTTCCGGCCAATCGGGAAAAGCTCAAACGAAGGGCCTTGGAGCCGGAAACAGTTTTCGGACAACTCAAATACAATCACGGATACACCCGCTTCCGTCACTTCGGCAAAGACAAGGTCACGATGGATCTCGGATTCGTCTTCATGGCCCTTAATCTCCTGAAATTGCATAAAAACATGAAAAAACAGGCCTGAAAGGGCCGATTTCCCATGATTATGCGATTCCGGACGGATTTTAACTCATCGAGAATCCAATATTCGGACTTGATTCCCGAAAAATTCATTTTCCCCGGATATATTCAATTCTCAGCAGTTTTAATTATGGAGGTTCTGCAACACCCCCCGCTCTCGACACCGCGGCGTTATCGCGGGCGAGCAACGAAAAACATTGCCGATGGTTCGTTCCATTAGTGATATTCAGATATAT
>CAYTLU010000118.1:0-9260 GCA_964438665.1 uncultured Bacteroides sp. | reverse complement strand
AAATAAATCTTCAAATGTGTAGTCCGGATGCTCCTCAGAGTGCAACGAAATCAGTCTGCCTCGATTTATATACCATGATTGTTGCCGTGTTGTAAATGTTGCGCCGGAGTTATTGACCGAGGAAATGATGTCCTCTGCCTGACGGAACGATATCCCGGCCGGTCGCAACCATTCATAGATAAGCAATGCCGCCTGCGGTTCATTTTCTATAAGGCTGCAAAGATCAATGCCGCCTGCCGAATCCATGTATCGTTGTCTCTTCTCTTCAATGCATTGGCTGTAGAACGACTCGCACATAGCCATTTCGGAAATGGTTGAATCCATCCCTTTGCGGAAATTTGAAAAGCAATCCCGGAAAGCCGGAATCACGCGATTGCGTATCTTGTTTCGGTTAAACTCGTCAGAGAGGTTCGAACTATCGACAATAAAACCGAACCCATTGTCGGAAAGGAATCTCTCTATATCGTCCCGATGAATCCGTAGCAGTGGACGCACCACGCCTCTGTCATTTTTTGGCCGCATGCCTCGCAGTCCGCTGATGCCGGTTCCGCGCTGCATGTTGAGCATGAACGTCTCGATATTGTCATCTGCATTGTGGCCTACGGCAATGGCTTGCGCCGAATATTCATGAGCCAGCTCTGCAAACCATTTATAGCGCAGATCGCGGCATGCCATCTCAATGGATGTGGATTTATTGTCCGACAGATATTCGGCGACATTGAATTCTTTAAGAATAAATGTGGCATCAAGCCGGTTTGCTGTCTTTTCGGCATGCCGGCTGTCACGCAAACTTTCTTCTCCGCGCAAATTGAAATTGCAATGTGCGGCAACGCAAGTGTATCCGAGGCGGGTGAGCGCAACCAATAGCGCGACAGAATCAGCGCCGCCGCTTAGCCCGACAATCACCGGCCTGACTTTATCAGTCAAAAGCCGGTGAGCAGCAATGGTCTCCTCAACTGTATTCAAAAATCGGGAGGTCATTTCTCAGAGCGTTGGAAATGGCGGCAAACGGATGTCAGTCCGCAATTAAGGCAGTCCGGCCTTCTGGCTTTGCAGACATATCGGCCGTGAAGAATCAGCCAATGATGTGCTTTCGGAACCAGCTCTTCCGGAATGTGTCTCATTAATGTTTTCTCTGTCTGCAATGGACTTTTGCTGCCTGTGGTCAGCCCAATGCGTTCGCTTACACGGAACACGTGGGTGTCAACAGCCATCGCCGCTTTTCCGAAGACAACAGATAGAATGACGTTGGCGGTCTTTCGGCCAACGCCGGGAAGCTTTGTGAGGCTGTCAATATCTGATGGTACGCAGCCGTTGAATTCATCCGTGAGCATGCGGGCCATGCCGATAAGATTGCGCGCCTTGTTGTTGGGATACGATACACTTTTGATATATTCAAAGATTTCTTCTGAAGAAGAAGCGGCCATTGCCTCCGGGGTAGGGAATGCCTTGAATAGGGGTGGCGTTACAACATTAATACGCTTATCAGTGCATTGTGCCGACAAGATTACGGCAACGAGTAGTTGATACGGATTCTCATAGTGAAGCTCAGTCTCCGCTATTGGCATGGCCTTGCTAAACCATTCGATGACGCGATCATATCGTTCCTTGACAGTCATGTCTCAAAAGTATGTTGCACTGATAATGTGTGTGCCATCGCGTAAATTAATGTGCGCTCTGGAACTGTTCGAGGAAACGGCGGTCGTTTTCGGAGAACATTCGCAGATCCTTAACCTGATATTTGAGGTTGGTGATACGCTCAATGCCCATTCCCAACGCAAAACCGCTATAAATCTTGGAGTCAATGCCACACGCGTCAAGCACGTTGGGATCAACCATGCCGCAACCAAGGATTTCAACCCATCCTGTGTGTTTGCAGAACGAACATCCTTTGCCGCCGCAGAGGTTGCATGAAATATCCATTTCGGCCGAAGGTTCGGTGAATGGGAAGTAGCTTGGACGCAGGCGGATCTTGGTCTGAGGACCGAACATTTCCTGCGCAAAATAAAGCAGTGTCTGTTTCAGATCGGCAAAAGAAACATTCTTGTCAACATACAGAGCCTCCACCTGATGGAACGTGCAATGAGCACGCGCGGATATGGCCTCATTGCGATAGACGCGTCCCGGACATATTATTCGGATCGGCGGTTGTGTGTGTTCCATCACGCGTGACTGAACTGACGATGTGTGCGTGCGAAGCAGCACATCCGGATTCCGTCCGATAAAAAATGTGTCCTGCATATCGCGCGCGGGATGGTCTGCAGCAAAGTTCAGAGAGGAGAATACATGCCAGTCATCTTCAACTTCAGGGCCTTCAGCAACGGTGAATCCCAGACGAGAAAATATGGATATGATCTCATTGCGGACAATTGACAGCGGATGGCGAGATCCAAGGGGCATGACGGATGGGGTGCGGGTCAGGTCAATGGTGTCGGTCGCATCATCTGATGCCGCAAGATTATCGCGCAGCGAATTTATTTTTTCTGTTGCCAGATTTTTGAGTTCATTCAATGCCTGTCCGATGGCGCGTTTCCGGTCAGGAGCCACGTTGCGAAAGTCGTTGAACAATAATGATATTTCACCTTTTTTGCTGAGATACTTGATTCTAAGCGCTTCAACGTCCGCTTCATTTGCCGCGGTCAGTGCTGATATGGTTTCTTTAAGCTCGTTAATCTTTTCAATCATTTCTGGTGTAATTCAATAGAATATGTAGATCCGTTATTTCTGATAGATATTAATTTTCAGCCTCGTTAAATTTTTCCATGGCGGCTTCTACGTCGGCAATCAATTCCTCATCCTGCTTGTCGCGGCTGACGATTGTTCCATCGGGAGCGATTAGAATAATGCAAGGAATTCCGGATATGCCGTATAGATCGGTCGGTATCGTTTGGGCGTTGATGATCATATTCCACGGCAGGTTATGTTTCTCGATAGCCTTTTTCGTGTTTTCAGGTTCGTCCCAAACGGCTACGCCAAGGAATTCAAGACCCTTACCGTTATACTTCTCATAGAGCTTTTTGATCACTTCGGTTTCGCGGATGCAAGGGCCGCACCAGCTAGCCCAAAAGTCAACGAGTGTATAGTGGTCATCCCCGACATAATCACTCAACTTCTGGGATTTACCATCATTAATGATTTCAAAGTCCTTATATTTATGCCCGACAGAAGTCTCTTCCTTGACAAGCAGATGCTTCCGGGCGCGTTTTACTCTTTCTGAATTGGCAAACTGCGGATGTTTTGCGATTGCAGCATCAAGGTCCTTTAGGTCAAGAGACGATGCCTGATCAACAAACAGGACATATCCGAGTGTATTATCGATATTGTCCTCCATCGTTTTGTTGAACAATGCATTATATTTGTTGATGATTTCTTCTTTAGCGATATTGGAGGTTGAATCATCGGGCAACGCGCGGAACTGGCTTATCAGTCCGGACATTTCATTTTGCATTGCTTCGAGACGTTTGTTTAGCACACCGTTGCTTTCCAAACTGCGGGTGGCCGGAGTCCAGTTTATGTCGGTCTGTTCGATGATCAAGTCTCCGATACGTTCGCCTTCCATCAGCAGGCGGCAATAGAATGGCGATTTAATGTTTCCGGAAAATTTTGCCGTGCCGTTATCGACAATGGCACTGTCTATTTTGTTGCCGTTATCATAATCTGTAATATAGACGGTCATTCCATCTTCATCAGGCGATAGATTGACATTTAATGAATAGTTGTCTGGCTCTGTGGCATTTGCGCATGAAACGGCAAACACTGCAATGATAGCCCCGAATAATTTTTTAGTTTTCATTTATAGAATGTATAATGGATATGTTATTTTCAGCCAATAAAGCACTGCAAATTTAGCTAAGAATTTTTGAAAATAATAGATTTTATCGCTAAAATGCCATTTTCTCAGATTTTCATCAGATCTGTGTTCGTAATTGATATGAAAACATTAACAACTTCTTAATCATTAACGCCAGATATTTTCCCATTCACCAAGGAACATGTCGTTAGGATAAGGATTTATAAAAGGCGTTTGTGCTTTTATGGAGGAGTCTCCATTGCCTTTAAGCCATGATATTTCAATAGCCGCCGGCGATTTCTTCAAAGAGTCAGTAGATTGACGATTCCATTCATACAGATACCACTGATGAGACTGATAAAGTATGTCGATGACTTGAGCACGAGTCAGAACATAATAATTAGCGGAAAGAGGGTCAAGCGACAGAATGTGAACGAATACCCATGGACCGATAATTTTTTTATTCAATGCTTCTAAATCAGCTGCAACACCGCATGAAATCCCTGTGAGAAACCCTCCTTTCATCGTTGTTTTAACCTGAATTCCTACAACATCGGGAGAAGAGGAGCCTTTCTGACAAAACAGGTCTATCCCTTTGAAATTTTGGATAGAACTGTTAACATTTGCTGTTGGCCAGCCATGAGCAATCAATTGGGCTGAGACAAGGCTTTCGCCAATAGAACAAAGCATTTGATTTGATATTTCCATGCCTTAGTAGTTTAATAGATTAGATGACATCACGAGTTTATTAATAATGCAAAAATAACGAAAATTCCCAGGATTTTTGCGTATTTTTGTGGTATGGCATGTGCTATTTAATTTTTGTAATATGATGAAGTTGAAAATTAATAAAATACTAATTATCTTTATTGCTGTAGGAGTATTATTTATGATTTGTTGTAGATGTAATAGTATGGCACAAAACGAAATAGAACATTTATATAATCCTAAACTTAAGTTTGTACAGGGGGATTTTGAGGGTAATATTGTTGTTGATGGTATATTTTGTAATGGTGTCAAAAAGGATAAAGCTCCATTGATTGATGTTATTAAGTGGAAATTATCAGTAAATCCTCAAAAAGAAGAAAAGAGAAGAGATACTTTTAAACTAAGTATAATGAAAGATTACACTTTTCAGACTAATCAAGACAATGTTATAATTTGGCTTGGTCATTCATCTTTTTTTGTAAGACTTTCAGGATATACTTATCTGATAGATCCGATTTTATCAGATTTGCCTACCTCTAAAAGAAAAGTTATAAATCCATATAGAATCTCTGATTTAGGAAAGATTGATTATGTTTTGATTTCTCATGCTCACTTTGATCATTTTGATATACCTACTTTAAAGACAGTATCAAGACTCAATCCGCATGTAGAAATTTTAGGACCGCTAGGATTGAAGAAATTATTAAAAGAAAAAGAATTTAAGAATCTTAAAATTCAAGAGGCAGCTTGGTTTCAATTATTTGATACAGATCAAAATGAAATTACATTTTTACCTGCTAAACATTGGTACAGAAGAGGTTTATTTGATTTTAATAAAGTATTATGGGGGAGTTTTGGGATAAAAACGAAAAATATAAAATTATTTTTTGCAGGAGATACCGCTAAGGATATTTCTTTTTTCGAACAAATTAAAGATGTATATAACGATTTTGATATATGTATATTACCCATAGGAGCCTATAGTCCACAATTTTTAATGAAAGAAGAACATGTTAATCCTAAAGAAGCAATTGAACTGTTTAATATATTGAATGGGAATTATTTTATACCTATGCATTATGGCACTTATGATCTGTCTGATGAGCCTTTAGGGGAACCGATCAGGCAATTGAGAAAATATGCTAAAGAAAATAGTATTGAAGATAAAATAGTTGAATTATCGGTAGGACAGATTTTATATATTGACACAATGATAAACAAAAAACTATAATAGACTCAAGTTTCGGATTTAGATCTAAGCTGTTTGAGCATAAGCCTTTAGTGAATCGCCCTGATTCGAAGCCATCTCCGTTGTCGTCTCAAGCGCAAGGCTGTATTAATAATGTTTTTTCGATAACATCATAGCGTTCATAAGCTTAAAAGCTTTGGGACCTTTTCCGTGTTTCACTTTTTATTCGTAGATTTGCACATAATAATAAACAGTAGAATTGAATAAATCGGAGCTTATGAACCACGAAGAGACTCTAAACGGATATATAAGGCAATCGATAATCAATAACTGGGAGCTTCCGGCTCTGACGGATTTTGACGGTGTGTCATATAGCTATAAGGATGTGGCACGAAAGATTACTAAGTTGCACATCCTTTTTGAGCATTGCGGAATCCGTAAAGGCGACAAAATAGCTATATGCGGCAAGAATTCATCCCAATGGTCGGTCGCATTTTTGGGCGTGATAACCTATGGAGCAGTGGCAGTGCCTATATTAAACGAATTTAAGCCTGACACCATCCATCATCTTGTGAATCATAGTGAATCCCGGTTGCTTTTTACGGATGATTCAATATGGGAGAATCTGAATCCGGACTCCATATCAAGTCTTGTCGGAGTGTTAAAGCTGACAGATTTTTCATTATTGCTGTCGCGGAGCGAATCGTTGAGCAATGCCCGAAATCGGCTCAATGAGATTTTCGGTCATGCCTATCCGGAGCGTTTCCGCTCATCGGATCTGAAAGTCTATGATGAAGAGCCTTCTGACGGTCTGGCCTTGATAAACTATACATCCGGATCGACCGGTTTTTCTAAAGGGGTGATGCTGAGCTATCGGAATCTTTGGTCGAATATGCAGTTTACCATTGATGGCTTGACATTCCTGTTGCCGGGCGACGGAACGATCTGCATGTTGCCGCTTGCTCATATGTATGGTCTGGTTGTGGAGCTGTTGCATCCGTTTGTCAAGGGATGTCATATTCATTTCCTGACCCGCATGCCGTCGCCGCATGTGATTATGGCTGCATTCGCGAAGGTACGTCCTAAGATGATTGTTTCGGTTCCTTTGATCATTGAGAAGATAATCAAGACCAGAGTTTTCCCATTGCTCGACAAACCATTGATGAAGATTCTGATGCATGTGCCTTTTGTCGATGACCATCTGTTGGCTAAGATAAAAGACAAATTGAACGATACGTTCGGCGGTCAGCTGAAAGAAATGATTATTGGCGGAGCTGCTTTAAACAAGGATGTTGAAGATTTCCTGCGTAGAATAGAATTTCCGTTCACCGTGGGTTATGGAATGACCGAATGTGCCCCGCTGATATCGTATGCGCCGTGGAACAAAACGCGCCGTGGGTCATGCGGGCAAATTGTGACAAGAATGGAAGGTAAGGTCGTTGATCCTGATGCGTCAACCGGAGCCGGTGTTATTTGGGTCAGGGGCGACAATGTAATGAAGGGGTATTTCAAGAATGAAGATGCAACGTCAGCGTGCCTTATGGATGATGGCTGGTTGTGTACAGGGGATATTGGTGTGATTGATGACGATGGTTTCATCTTTTTGCGCGGGCGTGACAAGAACATGATTCTCGGGCCTTCCGGACAGAACATCTATCCCGAAGAGATTGAACAGATTCTTAACAATCTGCCTTATGTCAGCGAGTCGGTTGTGATCAGCGAAGGGAGTCAGCTTGTGGCTCTTATATATCCTGATTATGAGTTGGCGGCTAAGGAAGGAATGGATGCGGAAGCGATCAGTAATGTAATGAAAAGCAATCTAGACATGCTCAACAAGGAGATTCCGGCATACAGCAAAGTGAGCCGCTATAATTTGATGAGTGAAGAGTTTGAAAAGACGCCCAAGCGTTCAATAAAAAGGTATCTCTATCAGCACTGATTCGGACTGTAGCCCAATTGACATTGCGTGCTAGAATACATAGCCGATTGAAATGGTGAAATATCCTCCGGTATATTGTTTTATCAGAGAACATTTCCCCTCAAGCGCAAGCCGGAGTGTCGGCGTTGCGAAATATTCGATGCCCGCACCGAGATTCAGCCCGAATCGGTTGACGCGCTGAGACGAGTCGTCAGAGACATCGGAAGGCAGCAGCGGATCATTGGATGATGTATGGCTGCTCATCGTTGTATAGTTGATACCGGCTATCGGATAGAATAAGACTTTATCGTTTGCCGGCGACAGGGATATAGGCATTTCCGCATCGAAATTAAAGGAGAACGCATCCGTGCCGTGATGCCTGAAAACATAATCCATTTTTGGCGCCAATCTGAAATGTTCGGAAACCCGATATGAGAAATATAGTCCGGCAGTTGCAGTTGTGTTGCGGGTTGTGAATCCGCCACGTAGTCCCACGCTTTTTTGTCCTGTATGTTCGCCGGCATTAGCTGTCAGCGAGCATAAAATCAGGGTAATCACAGCAATGATAGTTGAGTGAAAGCGCACTTTCATGTGAATTTTAATGTGTGTGAATATTGTTAATTTGAAATGCTAACGCAAAAATATGCTTTTCTGTTCAATATTCGGCCAATCTGTTGAAAATATTTGTACTGTTAATGACTCCGCTGGTTAAAATTACTAACTTTGTAGAAAAATAGCACGATTATGAAAAACGGTTTTTTAAGAATCGCATCTGTCGCACCGGCTCATCGTGTTGCCGATGTGGAATATAATGTTGATGAAATCATCTCTTTGATGCATTTATTGGAGAGCAAAGGGGTCGAAGTGGCTGTTTTCCCCGAACTGTGTATCACCGGCTACACCTGCGGCGATCTGTTTCATAATGCTTTGTTGCTTAAGGCTGCAAAGGTTGGTCTTGAAAGAATTGCTATGGCTTCACGTGATATGAACATTCACGTCATTGTGGGGCTTCCGGTGGCTAATGGTGCGGCGGTTTTTAATTGTGCTGCTTTTGTGCATGGAGGCATCGTGGATATGGTTGAAAAAACATACTTGCCGTCATATAACGAATTTTATGAACGCCGATGGTTCGTTCCTTCGACATCGCCGCTTGAACCAAAGGTGTTTGAAAGTCATGGCGCAAAAATTGCGATAGAGATATGTGAGGATCTGTGGGTCCCGGTCCCTCCTTCGAGTCTGGCTGCTATGTCGGGAGCGCAGGTGATCTTTAATTTATCTGCTTCTGATGATCTTATAGGCAAGCATGACTATCTTTTGTCGTTATTGCGCCAGCAATCAGCGCGCTGCCTTTGTGCATACGCATATAGCTCTGCCGGATTTGGAGAATCCACGACCGATCTTGTGTTCCTACCTAAGACGATAATAACAGAATGTGGAACTAAATTGTGTGAGAATGACCGTGAGGATTTCATTGGCTCTCCGTTTGTGATAGCCGATGTTGATATATATGCCATTGATCGCGACAGATCTCATATGACCTCATTTTTTGATTGTGCAAAAAATCATGGAGCTGTTTCTCCGTCTGTTACATGCACTGCCGGTGAACCGGATGATCCGGAATATATTCCGGCATATCGGAATGTGTCTCCGCTGCC
>CAYTLU010000117.1:0-9090 GCA_964438665.1 uncultured Bacteroides sp. | reverse complement strand
CTTCAAAGGACGACACCCCCATGTTTGTTTGCGTCGTTAACCACGACAAATATGTTAAAGGCACTCAGTTCGTTTCAAACGCTTCTTGCACAACCAACTGCTTGGCTCCTATCACCAAAGTGCTCAACGACAAATTCGGCGTTGTTGAAGGCCTCATGACAACAGTTCACTCTACCACAGCTACCCAGAAAACAGTTGACGGTCCTTCTATGAAAGACTGGCGCGGCGGCCGTGCTGCTTCCGGCAACATCATCCCCTCTTCAACAGGTGCTGCTAAAGCTGTAGGCAAAGTTATCCCCGAGCTCAACGGCAAACTGACCGGTATGTCAATGCGCGTCCCCACTCTCGACGTTTCTGTTGTTGACCTCACCGTTAATCTTGCAAAACCGGCTACCTACGCAGAAATCTGCGCTGCAATGAAAGAAGCTTCTGAAGGCGAACTCAAAGGCATCCTCGGCTATACCGAAGATTCAGTTGTTTCAAGCGACTTCCTCGGCTGCCCGCTCACATCTATCTTCGATGCAAAAGCTGGTATTCAGTTGACCCCGACTTTCGTTAAGGTTATCAGCTGGTATGACAATGAAATCGGCTACTCTAACAAAGTTCTCGATCTCATCGCCCACATGAAGAAAGTAAATGGCTAATCAGCCAACTTACCGATAAAAAGAGAGAGCGCCGAAATCGACGCTCTCTTTTTTTGATATAAAGATATGATAAAACCTTACTCTTTGCGAGCCGGTTCGCAAGTCAGGCCAACGCCAAGCTTTTTAAAGATTTTGTGATCGACCTCTCCGAGCATCACGGTTGAATGAACCTGACATCCGTTCATCTCAGGAAGCTTTTCAAGCGCGCGGCGGCAATTCTCATCGTGAGGACTCAGCACCGACAGCGCAACAAGCACTTCATCCGTATGCAGACGCTGGTTGCGGCTTCGCAGATAGGCTGTCTTTGTGTGTTGTATCGGCTCAATCAACTGCTGAGGTATCAGTTTCAGACTGTGGTCAATACCGGCAAGATGTTTCAGCGTGTTAAGGATCAGCGCCGCACTCGGACCGAGAAGATCGCCTGACTCA
This sequence comes from uncultured Bacteroides sp., assembly GCA_964438665.1. Taxonomy (GTDB): domain Bacteria; phylum Bacteroidota; class Bacteroidia; order Bacteroidales; family Muribaculaceae; genus Paramuribaculum. Next base: position 8,017 of record CAYTLU010000117.1, on the reverse strand, counting down.
GCCGTTATGATCGTCCCATCGGCCAGTTCGATTGCCGAACAGGACCTTCCGCTGCTTGCCGCACGCGATTTAGCGGCTTCCACACAGCGTCGGTAGGAAATATCGATCTTGGCTTGCTTCATAAGCAGACCGATCTTATTGACCTCACTGTCCGAACAGTCGCCCAGAGCAAGACGGTTGAGTGCAGCGTAATAACGCCGGATGATTTCGTTTCTCGATGCATCGCAGCACACCTCGTCATCGCTTATACAGAAGCCGACCATATTGACCCCCATATCCGTAGGCGATTTATATGGGTTCTCGCCGTAGATGCCTTCAAACAGAGCATTAAGCACCGGAAAAATCTCAATATCCCTATTATAGTTGATCGCCGTTTTCCCATACGCCTCAAGATGGAAAGGATCGATCATGTTGACATCGTTAAGATCGGCGGTTGCCGCTTCGTAGGCAATGTTGACCGGATGCTTCAGCGGAAGGCTCCACACCGGAAATGTCTCAAACTTGGCATATCCGGCCTCTATGCCGCGCTTATGCTCATTATACAGCTGGCTCAGACACACCGCCATCTTCCCGCTTCCCGGCCCCGGTGCGGTCACAATCACCAGCGGACGCGTGGTCTTGATATAGTCATTGTTGCCAAAACCCTTGTCTGATGCTATAAGCCCCACATTATTGGGATAGCCCTCAATAGTATAATGATAATATGTGGTGATGCCCAGACGCTCCAACCGATGGCGGAATGCATCGGCGCTCATCTGTCCGTTGTAATGCGTAATGACAACGGCGCTGACCATAAACCCACGCTGCCGGAATTCGCTGCGCAGGCGAAGCACATCCATGTCATAGGTGATGCCGAGATCCTGACGCACCTTGTTTTTCTCAATGTCAATCGCACTGATAACGATCACAATCTCCGCCGAATCCTTTAGCTGACTGAGCATCTGCAACTTTATGTCAGGCTGGAATCCGGGAAGGACGCGGCTTGCATGATGATCATCGAAAAGTTTGCCACCAAGCTCCAGATAGAGCTTATTACCGAACTGAGCTATACGCTCCTTGATATGCTCTGATTGAATTTTCAGATACTTATCGTTGTCAAATCCGTATTTCATAACGGATAACAAAGATAGCTATTTCCGATACGCACAAAATGTTAATCTTTCTTAAAATAGCAAGATGCGTCATCTCCGGCACTAAATAATATTAACTTTGCGTAATAAACACTATTGCACAATACAGATTATCAAACCCATATAACTAAATAATTTTTTCATTCACCAATCATCAACCCCATGAGAAAAACTCTATCGCTTTTGTTACTCATGTTGCTATCGGTTCTATCCATGCCTTCATGGAGTGCCGAGCAGTCGCCGGGCTATCTGGACCTGAACGGCGCTGACCGCTACATGCTGATTCAAAACTCTAACGATTTCAGCATCCCGGCAGGCGGAACGCTGACAGTATCAGTAAAAGCCCTGCTCAACAACGTTACAACGCAGGCTTTAATATCCAACCGCGTTCGCGACTACTCCGGAAGAAACAACAATAATGTTTCCGGTTGGGCTATTTACACAACCGCGTCCAACACCACCGTGAGTTTCAACTATCCCGGCAACTCATGGAATGCGAAGCACAACAACGCCGGATCGCATGTCTCAACAGGCCAATGGCATCACCTTTGCTGGGTCTATTCCGGAACATCCTCGATATTCTACATCGACGGATCGGTTGTAGCAACTGTTTCAACACCATCGCTCAACATTCCATCGCTTGCCGATATCCTTGTCGGAGCCAACTATCAGATGTCCGACTATCAGACATTTTCACCGGACAACCTGTATGGATTCGTAAGCGGCCGGATTGACAACGTGCGCATCTACCGCGATGCCCTTACCGCAACCGATGTGGCTGCCGACCGCACCGCCGATGCGCCGATCTCCGGCAAGAACGTCATAGCTGCCTATGATTTCACTGACATCTCCGGAACAACCGTTCCCGACATCTCCGGCAACGGACATAACGGCACTCTGAAAGGCTCATGGCCCGACTATGGTTCAACCGCCGCGGAACACGCCGTGTCTATCGCGCCCGCGGTCGGAGGGTCGATCTCTGTCTGCGATGCAGAAAACAATCCTGTCACAGACGGCGATAACGTTGCTAACGGAACTGTGCTGACAATCACTGCAACCCCCTCTGAGAACTATTCGTTGAAAGGCATAATGGTCAACGGATCTCGCATCGACACCGCCACACCCGGCACAGCGACATATACCGTACTCGGGGCTTGCGCAATCTCCGCTCAATTCTCCTACACCGATGATGTTGTGATAAAAGTCCCGGTGTTCACAATGAACGAAAGAGGATCAAAGTTCTATCGCATCCCGGCTCTGGTAAAAGCTGCCGACGGATCTCTTGTTGCCATTGCCGACCGCCGCGGTGACAGGCTCAATGATCTGCCCAACACAATCAGCGTAGTGACAAAACGAAGCATCGATGGAGGCTACACGTGGTCCGACATGATCACCATCGCCGAAGGCAATTCAGCGGCAGGCATAACCTACGGCGACCCGGCGGCTGTTGTTGACCGCAATACGGGCCGAATAATCTGCATCTATTCCGGCGACAGGGGTTTCTGGGAATCAACCAAGACAAACCGTGCGGGATTCTATGTTTCAGTCAGCGATGACAATGGCATTACATGGTCAGCTCCGCGCAATATCACAGACCAAATCTATCAACCGTCATGGTACGGCGCTTTCGCCGCTTCCGGCAGCGGAGTGCAATTGAAATCAGGCCGCATCTGTTTCGTGGCCAATGCCCACATGTCGTCTGTTCCCGACCAGAGTGTCAACGAATATATGATCTATTCCGATGACGGCGGTGAAACATGGCAAACCTCGACAAGCAATGCCGCCGCAGGCGTAAGGGGCAACGAATCGAAAATCGTTGAACTTTCCGATGGCACTTTATTGATGAGCATTCGCAACTATGAAGGCGGATCTCGCCGCTTCAGCAAATCAACCGATCAGGGCATGACTTGGAGCGCACCCTACACTACCGATCTGCCCGACCCGAGTTGCAACGGCGATATCATCCGCTTCCCTTCGACCGATGGACGCACTCGTCTGCTCCACTCTATCCCGGCAAGCAATATTCGCGAAAATGTCAGTGTTTTCATTTCCTACGATGAAGGCGAGACATGGCCGGTCAGCAAGCAGCTGATCGATGGCTATTCAGCCTACTCTTCTCTTGAAGTGCTTAATGACGGCACGATAGGATGCCTTGTCGAAGAAGGGAAATGGGACAGCAATCTCCCGGGCGAAGATGGGTTCGACCTCTATTTCATGCGATTCCCCCTTGAATGGCTCACCGATGGCCGCGACACCTACGATCCTGTCACAGAATCAGAGGCCGATGCACCCATATTCATCACCATCGGACAGTCTAATGCCGATGGCTCTGCCTTCTTCAACGAAGAAGAGGATGCCCGGCTCAACGCCTGGTATTCCTCCGATGCCAACCCCGGAACGATGAAAATGTGGTATAGAAGCACGCAGGTTCAAAATCAGGACTCGAACGCACTTGGCGAAGCCGCGCGCCACGTTGTTGACGGAGCGACTACCGATGTTCAACCCGGATGGCTTGACCTATGGTATCGCAACGAAAACACTTCAGGCCGCACAGCCATGAACATGATTCATTCGTTCGGCACGTATTCCACAGGCTCTGGCACCGACTGCGCACAAGGACGCCGCGGCATGGAAGGACAGTTTGGCATGAGATTCGCCGAGGAGTTCCCCAACAAGCAGCTTTATATGATCAAGCTTGGCGTTTCCGGCTCATCCATATCGACATGGGCAAATCCCGCTGACGACACCAACTGGAACTACTTCTATCACAACATGTTCAAGCCGGCCATCGAAGATCTGCTTGCAAAAGGCAAGCGTCCGCGCCTTGCCGGTATATGGTGGATGCAGGGATGTGCCGATGCTGCCAATAGCAGTGAATACTATCAGGAATCCCTCAACAGGCTCATTGACCGTTGCCGCACGGAGCTTGGCTTCGATATGGGACGCTTCTATATCGGCCACATCGTCAAACCCGGCGAATCGGCTGAGTTCCCCGGCGCTTCTGTCCAATTCGGACAAGGCGTACGCGATGCGCAGGACGCCGTGGCGCAGCAGATTGATGGCGTTGAGATAATCGACACAAGAAATTGCTCTTTCCAGAATGAACCGAACCTTGGCGGATATCTGCACTTCGATCATAAAGGCGTAAACGCCATTGGCGATATGCTCGCCGAAAAAGTCATTGCTGACGGCGATGGGAATTGGGTCGAATTCTCAACTCCCGGCTCATGGGTACGGGTTGGGGCATCCGCCATATTCATCCCATCTATCGGAAATCCGACAACGACCTATACAACCTCCGGAAACACCGTGACGGCGATCCTCACCTACCCGGGATGGCAGGAAACCAAAACATTCACCCTTGACGGATACTCCGTTTCGATTGCCGCGCCCGAACATGGATCATTCACTGTCACCACCGCCGATGGAGCTACGGTGACCGATGGAAACTATATTGCCGGTGGAAGCGTGCTTAAAATCACAGTCACCCCGGATCAATACTACCATGTGGAAAGCGTTTTGGTCAACGATGAGCCGCTGACAGCTGACGAAGACGGCACATATTCATTCAATCTTGCATCGGATGTCAATATCTCTGTCACATTTGCCCGCGACGCCGATGCCCCGGAAGCAAACTACACCGCTCCGACAGGCGACGGCGCTTCTCAGGCCAACTGCTATGTTGAGACTATGTCAACCACCGGTGCCGTTACCGATGTGACCATCTCCCGCACTCGGAAGAACGGCCGGGACTGGGAGCTTTGCGAAGACGAGACTATAGTTGTCAACCCCGGTCAGACTTTCTCCGCCAACTGGTATGCAAAACATACAAATACATCCCCCTACGCTCAGCCCTCGCCCCAGGATCTTCGCTACTGCGTTGCCACCGTTTTTACCGACTGGGATGCTGACGGAACATTCACCAAATTGGCAAAAATCGGCAAAGGCGCAGATGAACCGGGGTTCGCAGGAAACATTGCCGCAAACTTTGCCGAGGTATTGGATATAACCCAATCGATAACGGTGCCTGAGAACGCCGTTCCCGGCCGCACACGCATCCGCATCATCTACACCGAAGCATGGGACAATAATATCAGGCGTGGCGGCGACATAATCGGCAATTACACCGGAATCAACAAAGGATATGCTTATGACTATCTGGTTCAGGTTGTTCCGATAGCCGCTGACTACACCGTAGCAATCGCGTCCGCTGATGAATCGCTCGGCTCTGTAGCTTTCGTTGATCCGCAATCTGCTGAATCTTCGATCTCCACCAATCGCGAATCGGTAACCGTTGAAGCCACACCGGCTGAAAACGCTGCATTCATGAATTGGACCAATGCCGCCGGCACCGTGGTTTCAACCGATCCCACCTATATCTACACCGGCAAAGAGGATGTCGCGCTGACTGCCAACTTCGGATATTCAATCACATGGACCGCCGGCAATGGCGGCTCTGTCTCCGTAAGCGATGGCGCAACTGCCCTCACCAGCGGAACAGTTGTTGCTCCCGACACCGAAATCACCGTTACAGTCACCCCCAATGCCGGAAAAGAGGCTATTGTTTCGCTTGACGGAACGCCTGTCGAACTGACAGATGGAATCTACACATTCACACCGCAACGCAATGCCTCTCTCGATATTCAGTTCATCGACCGACCCAACCGTCTCAGAATAGTTGTCACAGGCAATGGCTCTGTTGAAGCATGGACTGATTATGATGGATCATCAGGCACGCCGATGCCTGCCGGCGACCAGATACTTGAGAATGGTGCAATTCCCAATGGACTGGCCTATCTCAATCTCTGGTTCATTCCCCAAGCCGGCAATTCTTTCGAAACGGCTTCATATAGAATCAACGGACAAACTAAAAAATTTACGATAGAACCTTCAGACTACAAATCTGCCTACACAAAGGCTTCATTCATTGATGGAGCTGAAATAACCGCCGATGTGGAATTGATCGTGGAATTCACCGAAGACACTCAATCAATCAATGAAATCGGCATGGATCCGGCCAACGGACCTATTGAATATTATACCCCTCAGGGCATACGCGTTGACGCTGAAAACATCGTTCCGGGCTTCTACATCGTGCGCCAAGGCAACAACGTAAAGAAAGTGTTTATACAGAAATAAATACACATCCTGACAACTAACCTCACAAGCCGGGGCATCCATCGCGATTCCCCGGTTTTTTATGCCCCACCCTCAACAAATCACAACTTCAAAATCAAACTAAAATCCAATTGCGAAGCCTCCGGACAAACTCAGGAGTGCTGCCGCAACAACCGCCGACAATCCGGACTGAACCGTCAACAATCAAAGGAACAACCGCCTCCGCCAATGTCTCCGCCGTATGCGGATAAACGCCATCGGCATCCGGCATTCCGGCATTGGGATAGAATATTACAGGATAAGGCGAAAGCTCCGACAGCTGTCTGACCGCCGACAACGTATCTTCCGTTGCCTCGCAACAATTAAAGCCAACGGCAATCGGAGCGAAATCTCTGACCGCATCCAGAATCCTAACGATACGACACTCCGCCGACAAGCCATCATCAATAATGGCAAACGAAACCGCCATCGGCACATCCTTGCCGCTTTTCGCAACCGCATTCCGCGCCCCGGTCATTGCCGCCCGACAGTTCTGCAAATCATACACCGTCTCGATAAGCAGCATATCCACCCCGCCTTCAATCAGCGATGAAGCCTGACGTTCATAGGCCGTGGACATTTTCTCAAAAGCCGCGACAAAACCGGCAGCCCCAATTCCGGACAGTGAAAGATGCCCGGCTCCCATTACGCCCGCAACAAACCGTTGCCGTCCGTGCGCCGAATAGCGGTCAGCCTCCTCACGCGCCATCCGCGCCGCGGCAAGGTTGATCTCTTCGGCAAGCCGCTCCGTTCCATATCGGCTTTGCCCAATGACTGTGGCGTTAAACGTGTTTGTCGATATTATGTCAGCCCCGGCTTCAAGATACTGCCGATGGACATCGCGCACAGCGTCACGGCGAGTCAGGCAGAGAATATCATAATTTCCGGTCTGACTGACCGTGCTGTCCGCCGGCATCGACCCGCGAAAATCTCTTTCCGTCAGCCCCAACTGCTGAAGCATGGTTGCCATCGCCCCATCAAGGATCAAAACCCTACGCGACAACTCATCAATAATATTTCCTGAAACACCCATCAGATATTATAACAGCTCACCACATTCGCACATCTTCTTGAGTTGCACCTTCAAACGACTCTGGATCAAAGTTACCCGGATCGCCAAACTGCATAAGAAACAATACGATGGAAATGTGTCCTGATACTATCAAGCCGGCGATTGCAAAGCCTTTACGTGGAAGGAACATTCCAATGCAAGAGAAAATCACTCCAAGAACCCAAAGAGTACAATTGAGGATAGGAATCCAACAAAGCAAAAGAGCGAGAATTGCAAACACAAAACCGACAGTTCCGAAAAAACCGGGAGATTTCAGGATATTACCTTTCTTTTTCGCTACACCACCTTTTTCTACTGTTTCTTCCATAAGAATAATTGACTGATTAATTTAACATCTGGTGATATTATAATTCACAAATATACAACTTTTTGTTAAACTTTTTCAAACAAAGCATAATATTCTACAAAAGCCGCCAAGAGGTCATCTCATAGATAATATTTCCGGAAACGTCCGTCAAAATATCACTGCCGCATAAAACGGCAGAACGCGGAAGCACCGATGGCGCATCCGCGTTCCTTTTCTAATTACATCGTTCTGTTATAGTGCAGCGGCAATAGCTCCAATCAGAGTAACTATAATGATTACACCGATAAACGAGATTATCAAACCGGCGATTGCAAGACCTTTCTTCGGACGGAAAACACCGATTAAAGAAAA
>CAYTLU010000116.1:0-3421 GCA_964438665.1 uncultured Bacteroides sp. | reverse complement strand
GGTAGGCATCCCCATCGAGGCGAAAAAGCGCACCGCCGCCTCAACGTTCATTCCGTCCGGCATCTTTACCTCATCGGGCAGTCGTAATTTCATCAGTCGAGGAAAAACCCCGACGATCGCATTACCGATCAACTCCTGCAGCTGGGCAGGGGTTGTTACGATTATAGAATTTGATTCCATAGTAAAAATTTAAAAAATTAAACTTATCCCGATGATCAGTCGGATGCCGTCGGCAGTGCAAAGATGAAGGCTATAATTAGGGATAGAAAAAAATAAAAGACGTATTTAGTCGTCTACACAAAACAGACGACTAAATACGACTAAATACGTCCGAGATCGGACGATTTTCACACGTGGAAGTAGTCTCTGACAAACCTCGGCCGATCCTTATCTTTCAACTTATCGACCGACAACTTGTATATGGCTTTCGGCATATCTGCTTCGGGAATGAACTCCGATAGCGTAGAGGCGTGATCGCTATACAACATATTCGCCGTAGCCCAGAGTGCATTGTCGTTGTACATCGGAGATTTCTGAGCTTCGCCATTGAGTTTTTCGACGGCTTTCAGGAATGTTTCTTTGCTCCACTTTCCACCCATGCTTCCGTCTTGATTTACCAGCTTCGCGCAGATTTCTTTCGCCTCGGCATCCGACAAGTAGTTATTCCAATACATGGCCTCTAACTTGTCCAGTGCCATTTGGGCCGCTCGCGGATTCATCTCCACCATTTGGCGGAACATCCATTTATAGACCGATCCGAATACGCGCATCTTCTCCACATCTTTCGAAGTGGACATATCTTGATACATCTTATTGTATCGTTCAATCATCTGTTCCATGTCTTTTAACAGTTTGGGCATCCTCCTTTGAAACGGGGTATTGGCTTATATACCGATTTAATTGTCCTCGGTCGTTGAATAGTGTTCGTCGCTTGCCCATTTTTATCATCATTCACCGGTTCTGTGTCCGGTCGTTGAGTTTTTGCCATAGCTTGTCGTACATTTGAGCGAGCTGTTGTAAAACCAGCCCAAACCAATTCGATAGATAGGATACAAAAAAGGATAGAGCGATAGCTACCAATGGTTGGCACCCGGTCAGCAACAATACAACGAGCGTCCCCCACATGCAGGAGCACATCGGACAACGGGCTATGTAGCCGCAGACTTCATAAACCTTCTCCACGAACCCCATGTGATGCGCCACCGCGATGACGACCATTGATGCTATCGCTATTACCCAATACATTATGCAGTCGCAGTTACCGTTACTGTAAGCGGGGTTTCAGAAACGAACATTCGGCTGCAACGTTGGCAACCATTCGCTGCGATTGCATTCACCGCCGTCCCTTGTGCAATCGTTACCGTCGGTTCCGCCGTCGAGGAGATCGGGATCGTGAAGTCCTGCGAAAGAGGCTGCTGTTTCGTACAACCACACCCTCCGTTACACGGAACGTAGGATATGATCCCCTCAACATGAATCGTGGCCTTGTACTGGCCTGTCCCGACCTGTGCCAGCGACTTGAGTGAGAACTGAGGCGCGAAGACCGGCGTGTTATCCGCGCAAGTCTTGTCGCAAAGGCGTTGCGTAATGTTCACATCCCAGAAGTACGGGGAAGCGACCGATCCGGCAGCCAACACTGGCGTAATGGATGCCGAAGGAATTTTGTTACAGTTACTCATTGTTTGATTATTTTTTTGTTGTAGCTGCCTATTATTATTCGTCTGCTTTGACTATTCCGCGCCGGCAGCCGAAGGCTCGGATTTTTTGGTATCGATGGTCATCTTTTTTTCGAGTTCTGCAAACCGAGTTTCCAGTTCCGAAAATCGAGTTTCGAAACTTTGAAGAAAAAGATTGTTCGCTTTTACAATCTCATGGACATTCATGAGTAGTTCGTATATTTCGTTCATCGTAAAAAGTTTTTGACAAAAAAGTTGTTTTTGAACCGACGGAGTGCTTCCGTGCACTTTTTGGCAGTAACAAGAATACCTTCGTTGTAGTTCCCGTTCACAAAGTCATAGGCCGCTTGTTGTGCTTCGCGAGCTTCAGCATCGTTCTCGGCATAGAGATATATTTTTATTTCATACGGTTTCATCGCCGACTATCATTTCGGTTCGGGAATTGGTGGTATGTTGTTCGGAGGCGTTGTTGGAACTGTTTTATTTCCGCGAACGGATTGAATAAAGTTCCAACCTTCGATCAGCTGATCGCGGTGTTCCCCGATCCAGCCAAACAGGTTATCGGCTCCGTTTTTTATCTGTTCGAACGTCGATACCGGTGGTGCATCGAAATCCGGAAGTTCTTTCATATCACCGGCAATAAAGTTGTACACACGTTCTGCCTGCTCTACATTGTTACCACATGCAGCGAGGCAGGATAATTTAAGTGCTAATTTCGAGGTCGGACGTATCTGTGTAAGGTCTATCTGCGGTTTACCGAACATAGTAGTCTATTTTTGGATTTGAAAAAGAAGAGAGCCGGGGATAGATACCCCGAACTCTCGATTAGCAATTAGTCGCCGCACGTGTTGCACCGGCACGGCATGGCGGGCTGGTACAAGGCCACGGGCTGCGGGCACACCTGTCCGTTGCGGCCGTTTCCGCTCAGAATAGCAGCGACTGCTTCGGCCTGCGACAACGCATTGGCGCCTGCGCCTGCGCCTGCGCCAGAACGTACATCGACGTACTGGCTAATGCTGGGCGCATGAGTGTTCTGCCACGTTTCGCGCGATCCGCGTTCCTGTGCGAGCACGTTGGCCACATAATCGATGGCTTTCGTGTTGCCGGCTGATGCGTTTTCAGCTGCACGAAGACGTGCTTTCGATGCTGCATTCAGACCGAGCGCAAGTGCAACTACACCAACCAGCGCTGCCCCACCCAAACCAGCAGCGAGACCGATGCCTGTTGCAGCCATACTGCGACCATGATGATTGCCGCAGCTGCCTTCATTTCCGTAACCATAGCCTCTGCGATTCTCGATCAGAGCCAGATCACCAGCAGTTAAATTTTCTCCCATTGTCTTTCGATTTAATCCGCCTCTTGTCTCTTCGGCGATTGAGGTGATGACTTTTATTCATCGCATTACAAAGATGCGTTAATCTATAATGATATACAATCAGTTATTTTCGAGAAACTTGCGTATGTTTAGCACGTTCATTTCGAAAAACTTTCCGCTTTGTTTCCGTCGATTATCAAAGTTGCGAAGAAGTGAACGAACAGCTTGCACGCTTCGTTTGATGATACGAGCTATTTCGGTAGGATAAAATCCCTCTTCGTGGAGAAAATAGACTGTCAGGCTTCGAGCATCGACAATCTCGGCAGATTTGTTTCTGCCGATAATTTGGTCTATCGGTATTTCCGTTTGAGACGACACGATTCCCAAGATGTATTTCGCAGCTTCGGATTTAGACATAGCCGATTTTTTT
>CAYTLU010000115.1:0-3383 GCA_964438665.1 uncultured Bacteroides sp. | reverse complement strand
ATTCTGTTTTTGTCTCTTTCGCGCTTCGAAAACATTAACAGCCGCGGCATTTACTCTGACCTTATGCGCGAGTTAATAGCGCGGGGCAATGATGTTTATATCGCCTTGCCCACCGAGCGACGATTTGGCAAGCCTACGCATCTTATCGAGAAACCGCATTGTCGGATTCTCAAGATACGGACGCTCAATATTCAGAAAACCAATATCGTAGAGAAAGGGATCGGCACATTGCTACTCGAACGGCAGTTCGACCGCGCCATTACAAAATATTGGGGAGATGTAACGTTCGATCTGATTCTGTATGCAACTCCACCGATAACTTTCAACAAGGTTATCGAACATATAAAGAAGCGCACCGGTGCAAGGACATACCTGATGCTCAAAGACATATTTCCGCAGAATACCGTTGACCTCGGAATGATGAAGCAGGGCAGCCTCCTGCATAAGATGTTCCGCAAAAAAGAGGAACGGCTATATGAGATTTCCGATAAAATCGGATGTATGTCACCGGCAAACTGCGAGTACGTTATCAAGCATAACCCGTCGGTAGACCCCACGAAAGTTGAGCTTTGCCCCAATGCAATAGAGGTCGTCGATATTCCCAAACCGACACAGGCCGAACGTTCAGAATTGCTAAACAAGCTCAATATTCCGGCCAACAAGACCCTATTTATCTATGGCGGCAACCTCGGCAAACCGCAAGGAGTTGATTTTCTGCTAAAGGTTATTGAGGCGAACGAGAGACGAGACAACAGCTATATTGTAGTAGTGGGCAACGGTACGGAATATCCGCGCATCGCACAGTGGTTTGCCGTGCATAATCCTAAAAACGCCACACTCTTGGCCGGCCTGCCTAAAGAAGATTATGACAAACTCGTGCGCTGCTGCAACGTAGGGTTGATATTCCTCGACCCACGTTTCACTATTCCCAACTTCCCCTCGCGCCTGCTCAGTTACCTCGAAAACGCCATGCCTGTATTGCTCGCCACCGATTCCAACACCGACATGGGGCGCATAGCCGAAACCAACGGCTTCGGCCTGTGGGCACTCTCCGGCGACCTTGACTGTTTCATGGCGAATATGGATAGACTAACGGCCGATGATATAAGCGATATGGGCGCTAAAGGCCGCCAATTCCTCCTCGACAACTATACAGTTGCAGATGTGGCTGATATAATTGAAAGCAATTAAGGTAAAATAACAATAGAAATAGAGCAAAACCTCCCTGCACCATCTGTACTCCTATCTAAACGACTCAACGATAAAATATACAAATCATCTTTCTACCGCGCCATTGACATTGTGGTTTCGGGCTGTGCGCTGGTGATGCCGTGGGTGCTGATTGCCGTGTGGTTGCACTTCGCCAATAAGGGTGCAGGTGCGTTCTTCCTTTAGGATCGTCCAAGCAAGGGCGGCAAGATTTTCTAAGTAGTCAAGTTTAAGACCATGACCGATGAGCGCGATGCGGACGGCAAGTTGCTTCTCGATGCGCTGCGCCTTACAAAGGTCGGTCGTTTCATTCGTTCCACCTCCATCGACGAACTGTCGCAACTTTGGAACGTATTCAAGGGCGATATGTAGCTCATTGGTCCTCGTCAGCACATAGTAAAATGATAGCTTCACGCTATGAACAGTCGTTTGTCTGTCAGTGTCTTTATGATTTCTATGCAAGCATGCACAATTGATTATGTTTCTATTATATAGATATATATTGAATGAATAAGAATCAAAATAAGAAATGCGATGTTATCGTGACATATTGTTGGAATCGTGTTGGATACAATATTTTGCGCAGTCTATCAGCAAAGGGGCTTAATGTATGGGTGGCAGATACTTCAAAGCACAATATCTGTAGTATGTCCAGATTTTGTGCGGGCAGTTTTACTTATCCGGATCCATTTACTCAAGAAGATGCCTTCATAGATTGTTTACAAAAAAAAATCATAGAACTGAACCCCAAGGTGCTTCTCCCAACTCACGATGAAGGAATAGTAATAGCGAGACATCGTGACAAGTTTCCGGCTGAAATAATCATCCCGATCGAGAGTGAAGAAAAACTGCTGAAGCTTTCCAATAAACGAATCGCCACCAAATATGCGGATGCGGCCGGCGTACCAACGCCTGTAATTTATAAATCTGCTGAAAATATTACCTCATTCCCAGTCGTTTTTAAAACGGTAATTGGAAATTCTGCAAAAAGTGTGTTTTTCCCTAAAAACAGGGTAGAGCTTGACAACTTGATTGTTAGATTCAAGGGTACAGAGACACTGATTGAAGAATGGATTGGCGGCGTTGATGTGTGTGTGGATTGTATTCGCTATGGCGACTTTTTTCGGGCATCCGTATATCGGGCATTAGTAACAAAAACTGACGGAGGAGGAACTACTACACAGCGAGAAATCATAGAAATGCACGAGCTAATCGAGTATGCCAAGAGATTCCTTGACTATGTTGATTATAATGGCGTATGTGGTCTCGATTTTCGCGTTGACCCGGTGAATGACAGAATAGCCTTTATTGAGATGAATGCACGGTTCACAGGCGGCCTCGCGACACCTGTTGCAGCCGGCTTTGATATACCATATATCCTATATTCATTGGCAACAAATGGCCATTATAGATATTCATCGGAAGCACGTATTGGTTGCAAAACAAAATGGATACTCGGAGATGTAATTACATTAGTGGGACGCATATTCTCGTTCAGATTTAAAGGTTCTGAACTTAAACAGATAGCGTCGTTCTCCGGTTTCGATTCTTTTGATGATTTCCGAACAGATGATAAAAAAGCCATAATTGGAGAGATGATGTATTATCTATCCAAACTTATTAAGAATGGCAAATTAAACCCATGAGTATGACATTAAAGTGGATATTTGACAGATTGATGGCTCTTATTGGACTGTTGGCTCTGTGGCCGGTGCTGGCGGTTGTGGCGGTGCTTGTGAGTGTGAAAATGCCAGGTGGACCGGTGATTTTCAAGCAGAAGCGTGTCGGGCGCAACGGTCGGTTGTTTACGATGTACAAGTTCCGATCGATGACGGTCGGACATGGCGGCAGTTCGGTGTCGGTTGCCGGCGAGAGCCGCATAACGCCACTCGGAGCAAAGCTACGTCGCTACAAACTCGATGAGTTGCCCGAACTGTGGAACGTGCTTATTGGTGACATGAGTTTTGTCGGGCCTCGCCCCGATGTGCCCGGCTATGCCGACAACCTCACGGGCGATGACCGTGAGGTGTTACTCCTCCGCCCCGGCATTACTGGTCCGGCCTCACTCAAATACCGCGACGAGGAAGAACTGCTCGCGCGACAACCCGACCCACAACGATATAATGACGAGGTAATCTTCCCTGATAAAGTGCGCAGAACCCGCTACTACCTCC
>CAYTLU010000114.1:0-3324 GCA_964438665.1 uncultured Bacteroides sp. | reverse complement strand
CTTTTAATACAATTATCATTGCATTTGTCACATATTCCTCAATTATCGCGTCATAACAATAAAAGGAACAACGAAAACAGTATGGCTAATTTTATTCTACCTATTATAATGGTAATTCCCTGCGCACTCACAACCATTGCGCAAGAATCACAAGACTCTATTTCAACACAACACTTACAGGAGATTGTCATTAAAGCACCTAAAGTTATCCGAAAAGCGGATAGGGATGTATTCTATCCCTCGGAAAGCGCTTTGAAATACTCAAAAGACGGTGTCCAGTTGATTAAAAATCTGATGATTCCATCTCTCACAGTCAACGATGTCCTCGGCACGATTACATCATCCGGAGAAAATGTGCAAGTCCGCATCAACGGCCGTGAGGCCACAATTGAACAGGTGCGCAGTCTATTGCCTGAAACCATTAAAAGCATTGAATGGATGGATAATCCAGGCTTAAAATACAAAGGAGCAAACGCCGTGCTGAATTTCATCGTGATCAACCCCTCTAGAGGCGGCTCGCTAATGGCACAGGCAATGCAAGCGTTGAACTGCGCATGGGGGCCATACGACGCATCTCTTAAACTAAACAACGGCCGATCGCAATGGGGTGTGAGCGCATACTACAAACTCACAAACAAAGTGAACTGTTACCGCGAATACAGTGAGACATTTACATTCCCCGACGGACAAACCCTGACAAGAACCGAGACCCCATCAGGCGGATATATGGATGGCACTTTTGGAGGTCTGCAACTGGACTATAGTTATATAAAACCTGACACCACCGTGTTCTGGGTTGCGCTGCATGGGTTAAAAGAATGGTCATGGGCATCAATGTATGAGGGTATTATGTCGCAGAGTTCCGGAGCTAGCGACATCAGACTACGAGATCATAGCGGAAATCATGGATTTACACCAAGTTTTAAAGCTTATCTTGAACAACATTTCCCACACAACCAGATTCTCGCTGTTGATTTTAATGCATCGTTATATAACGGACGTTCCTATCATAATTATTCAGAAACGGATAACAACACGCAGAGCATCATCACAGATGTGAACACATCCATCAAAGACCGAAATCAAGCCTACGGCATTGAAGCCGACTATATTAAGCGTTGGAAAAACTCGCGTGTCACAGCAGGGATATCCTACACAGCGAATCGCAACCGTTCAATCTATGAGAATCTCGATGGGCAAACATTCCATCAAAGACAGGATAAAGTCTATTTCTTTGCCGAATATTTTCAACGGATTAAAAATGTGACCTTATCGGCCGGTATAGGCGCACAATACACCTCATTCCTTTTCAAAGAGACAAATCAGGGTAACAACAGTTGGAATATACGGCCTCAACTCTCAGCAACATATCGTCTGAATCAAACATCTCAATTCAGGTTAAGCTTCACTAGTTGGCAATCGCCCCCATCCCTTGCCGAGACAAATATAGCGCCACAACAGATTGATGGCATACAATGGAGAATCGGGAATCCCGGCTTAAAAACAGCGACTACATATATGCTGACGTTAAGATATAATTTCACTTTCCCGAGAATTATGGGGACTTTCGGCATCAAAGCATACACAAGTCCGGACGCAATCAGACCGTTTTTGTATTGGCAAGAAAATAAACTCGTCACATCGTATGAAAACAGCAACGGCTTGCAGAATCTTTCATTTTTCCTATCGCCACAAATTGAGATTATCCCCAAATGGCTAACCGCAAGCGGCACCATACAGTATCGTGCCGAACGAATGAAAGGCAATGGATATAAACTCTACAACCACAACTGGAGCGGAGACGTTACAGCCATGCTTCAACATTGGAATTTCACTCTTACAGCCCAATATCAGAAATCAGAAACAATGCTTTGGGGAGAAACCTATAGATGGGGAGAATCCATATCGCTTTTAGCCCTAAGCTACAACTGGAAGGAATGGGAATTTACAGCAGGTGCCATTTGTCCTTTCACCAAATATGACAGAGGTTCGCGATCCGAAAACCGTTATAACCGCAATCTATCCCATGTCAGACTTGACATGGCTTCGATGCCTTTTATTCAAATCCGCTACAACTTGCAATGGGGACGCCAAAAAAAGGAGGCCAATAAACTCATCAACACGGATGCAAGCGTTGATCAATCCAAAGCGGGAGGAAGATAAAAGGCTTTCGGCTATTTTTTGTGGCGATTTGCAAAATTTCTCGTAAAAAAAACATAATTTTGCAATGTCAAAACTCAACGGATGTCAGAGGAGATTCTTTTCACGAAAATGCATGGGATTGGCAATGATTACATCTACATCAATTGCCTGGAATCGACTCCCCGCGACATTGAGCAACTTACAGTTGAAATGAGCGCACCGCATACCGGTGTCGGAGCCGATGGCATTATTCTTATATGCCCATCGGAAGTTGCCGATTTCAAGATGCGCATATTCAATGCCGATGGATCGGAGGCTCGCATGTGTGGCAACGGTTCGCGATGTGTGGCAAAATATGTCTATGATTATGGGCTGACCGATTCAACCGTCATTTCAATTGAAACCCTCGGCGGGATAAAAACAATCCGGCTTCACCCCGGCGATGAACATCGGCCTACTACCGCCGATGTCGATATGGGAGCACCTATATTCGAGGCCGCAGCCATTCCGGCAATCGCTCAGACTCCGGGAATAATCAACCAACCGATTAATACTTCACAAGGGCTGTTTGAACTGACCGCGGTGTCTATGGGCAATCCGCATGGGGTTATAATCGTTGACAATCCGGCTGATATTCCGCTACACAATGTAGGGCCGGAACTTGAGCATCATCCTATGTGGCCCGAACGCGCAAACATAGAATTTATCTCCATCGACAGCCACAATGAAATCACAATGCGTGTATGGGAACGCGGCTCCGGAGAGACTATGGCATGCGGCACAGGAGCATGCGCATCAGCCGCAGTCGCCATGCGACTTGGACTTGTCACGCCTCCTGTCACCGTACACCTGCTGGGCGGAGATCTGCGGATATCAAAGAATCCGGACGGACATATAATAATGAGCGGTCCGGCCGAAACGGTATTTGAGGGCCGCTACCGAAGAAAATCATAAAATGCATCAACAATGATAAAAGTCAACGACAATTTCACGCTCATCCCTCCATCCTATCTCTTCTCGGAGATTGCAAAGAAAGTGTCTGACTTCCGCCGGGCGAACCCGACAGCCGAAATAATCCGCATGGGCATCGGCGATGTGACACTTCCTGTCTGCAAAGCGGCCATCGAAGGGCTGCACCGTGCGGCTGACGACCAGGCTAACGCCGACACATTCCACGGTTAC
>CAYTLU010000113.1:0-2135 GCA_964438665.1 uncultured Bacteroides sp. | reverse complement strand
AAAAATAATCATCAATAGAAATAGCTACTTTTGTGGTATGTATTGAACATGTATTGAATGACCATTCCATCACATTTTTATAGGGCATGTTAGTTCCATTATTAATCGTTTTTGTAGCAGGCTATCTAGTTATCTCACTGGAACATCCACTGAAAGTTGACAAAACTGCAACCGCGTTGCTTCTCGGCATGTCCATGTGGGTGATCTACGCATTGGGGGCAGAATCCATCGTTCCATCGGCAGCAGGAGCAAAATTTCAGACATTCCTGGCTGAAAACCCTTCAATAGCAAAGGAATCCCTGCACAGTCAGACGCTGCAATACATTCTGAATGTTGACATTGTGGAACATCTTGGCGACATCTGCCAGACGATCCTATTCCTGATCGGAGCAATGACGATTGTGGAACTTATCGATGTTCACGGCGGCTTCCGCATAATCACCGACCGCATAACAACGCGCAAGAAGGTCAAACTGCTGTGGGTCATTTCATTCACAACATTCTTCATGTCGGCCATTCTGGACAACCTTACAACGACAATCGTAATGATAATGCTCCTTCGCAAGCTGATTGCCAACAAGAAAGAACGATGGCTCTATGCGGCGACAATCATCATAGCCGCCAATAGCGGCGGAGCATGGTCGCCGATCGGCGATGTCACTACGATAATGCTGTGGGTTGGCGGCAATGTCACCACCGGAAGTCTGGTCAGCTACATTCTGCTTCCGAGTCTCGTGTCAATGATAGTGCCTGTCATGATTGTGTCCCGCTCCATCAAAGGAGAACTCGCGCCTATTAAAAAGAATGTTGATGATGATGACAGCATTTCCACCGGAGAACGTAACACGATATTTTTTCTCGGAGTCAGCGCACTTATTTTCGTTCCGATATTCAAATCGCTGACTCATCTGCCACCGTTTGTCGGGATGCTTTTCGCACTTGGTGCATTATGGGTGTTCACGGAAATATTCTATAACGGCAAAAAATTGTCGAAAGCACGCGAACAGCGTATTCCCAAAGTGATCTCACGCGTCGATATGCCATCGATCCTGTTTTTCCTTGGAATTCTGATGGCCGTTGCGGTCCTGCAATCGACCGGCGTGCTGAAATGGCTAGCTTCAGCTCTTGACGCCCACGTGCATAACGTGTATATCATCGACACCCTGTTAGGCATCCTCTCATCGATCGTAGATAACGTTCCGCTGGTAGCGGCATCAATGGGAATGTATCCAATCGCAGATCCGGCAGCAACCGGCTATGCCGCCAACTTTATTGTTGACGGAACATTCTGGGAACTGCTGTCATATTGTGCAGGCGTTGGCGGAAGCATTCTGATTATAGGTTCGGCAGCAGGCGTTATCGCTATGGGGCTGGAGAAAATCAACTTCGGATGGTATATGCGCAAATTCAGTGCGATTGCATTGCTCGGCTACGGTTGTGGCGTAATTGTTTACGCCATAGAAAAGTGGATTTTCCAATTGGTTTAAAAGCGAAAACTTCGTAACTTTGCGGATGCTTCAGGCAAAAAACGCCGGAAGCGAGACTCACACACATATATTAAATTTACAATAATGGCTCAGAAACCTTCCATACCAAAAGGGACGCGCGATTTCGGCCCGGTCGAGATGGCGCGGCGCAATTATATATTCGATACGATACGCACAGTGTTCCGCCTGTTCGGCTACAGCCCGATAGAGACTCCGGCAATGGAGAATCTGTCAACGCTAATGGGCAAATATGGGGAAGAAGGCGACAAACTTCTGTTCAAGATACTAAACTCAGGAGACTATCTGCGCGGCGTGGATACGGCCGGACTCAACGAAGAGAACGCATATATCGGTCTGACATCGAAAATATCAGAAAAAGGACTGCGCTATGATCTAACCGTGCCATTTGCACGCTTTGTGGTGCAGCACCGCAATGAGTTGCAGATGCCGTTCAAACGGTTTCAGATCCAACCGGTGTGGCGTGCCGACCGTCCGCAGAAAGGACGCTACCGCGAATTCTATCAATGCGATGCTGATGTTGTCGGCTCGGATTCGCTGATCAACGAGATAGAATTGCTTCAGCTCATCGATGAAGTATTCAAACGATTGGGAATACGGATCACCATAAAACTCAACAACCGCAAAGTG
>CAYTLU010000112.1:0-5232 GCA_964438665.1 uncultured Bacteroides sp. | reverse complement strand
GAACCCATTGACATTCGGGCCAAGAGGCACGACCCAATTCGTGTCAAACGCCTCCTTGATAAAATCCTGTTCCTTGCCGCTCATGTGCGCCAAGCACAGCAATATTCTGTTTCGCATAATTATTTAATTATCAACATTTACCAATTAATCACACTTTGCGAAGGGCTTAGCATAATCTCGGGGAGTCTGCAACGGCCGTAAATTCGTTAAGGCCTGATAAATATTCTGTTTTCAGAGCTTTAAAATCGTCGAAATATACGATGATATTGTTGCCGTCGGGGTCTGTTACCTTAAAGTGGGAATTTATGAACTCAATAGTCCGGCACAACTCATCGTCATCCTTTGCCACTATCCGCATAACTCCCATGGTTGAACGGTAACGGGTCTTGCTATAAGTTCTTTTTGGAATATCAATCGTGACATTGGGCAGCCTGACTATATTCTCTAACCCGACTATCGAGCCAATGGTTGTCGCCTTTGTCGTAAACAGAAAATATGAGGCGGCTATTTGTTTACGTGCCCCGTCGAGGGCTTCCGGCATATCGTTCGGCGTATGGCTTATCCCCATTGCAATCTCAATCATATATCTGATTGAATTGAAGCCGTTGATCTCCTTGTAAGGCGCATAGATCATTCCGCCGCCATAGCGATGAGCCATTTCTATCAAATAAAAACGGCCATCCCTGTCAAGCATAGCCTCGACCCATGCGATGCCGTCGGTCAGACCGGCGGCCTTAAATACATCTATAACCTTTTGATTTACGGTATCAAGATACTGTTTGAGGTGATGTGAAGTCGTGTCGATTATTGAATATATATTGTGGGAATATCCGGGCTGGTTATGCAGAGAACCGAAACACAGCAATCGGATTTCCCCATTGCAAAGCACGTAATTGACCGAGAATACCGTGCCATGAAGCTGTCGCTCAACTATAATGGTCGGATTGTCGGATATAGCCCTCGCCTCTTTATACGCTTTAATCAACTCGGCCTCGTTGTTGCAAAAACTTACACCTTCGTTTCCGCTCTTATCCACCGGCTTTACGACAACCGGATATCGGATTTTATCCAGTTCTTCCCGGCTGAGGCTGTCCGACAGGACATAGTCGGTGGCTACCGGCGCCCCGACACTCTTACAAGTGGACTTAAACACCGACTTATTGCAAGCGTGCTTCCATGCCGAGTCATTGTCGCAATAGTGCGGCAAGCCAAGACGCTTGCACAGTCTGCGGACATTAGAGGCATTAAAGTCGCTGGCTCCATGCGTCACACCTGCTATTCCCTTTGCAATACACTTTTCGACAAGCGCGTTGATATCCGCAGTGCTGATATCCCATGCCTCATCTGCGGCTTCTTTTGTCGGAGATGTCGACATGGTATCTGTTACAATGACATACAGCCCCATACGATGGGCCTCAATTACGGTGTCTAACGTCCCGTAATCGCTTCCTAAAATCAGTAGTTTCTTTTTGTCGGTCATTTGTTTGTGTTTTTTCGCGCCGAGAATGTCAAGGCTATTTATCGGGGCATGCTGCATAACTCATTGGGCAAGTCATTAACAGTCTTATTCTCACATAATCAGTTGTCAACATTTACCAAATAATCACACTTCGCGAATGTTTTGCCGTATGTGGGTTGGAGTATACTATCATCTACTTCGTTCCCTTTTAGCCATTCGATTATGGCCTTGGGGAAATTTACACCGGCTTCGTAGCTGAACGGGAAGCCCCCGCCGAAGCGCGGATTAAGATCCAGAACGTAATATTTACCGTCTTTTACACACAAATCTACATCAAGGTTCCCGACGTGTCGAAGGCTTTCGCCAAGGATATGGCCGATAGTGCGGATTGCCGGATTATCAACAGTTTGCGCCTTGTCGGTTTCGCCAGCTCGCATAGAAAGTTTCCTTTTCACGGAAACGCCCCGGTTATTGCCTTTAAGATCGTTCATCACATCTATGCCAAACTCCTGTCCATCAATTTTCTGCTGAATCAGGATATACTCATTTCCTTTGGATGCGATGGATAGAATCGTCCTTTTGACCTTTCTAAACAGCAAGTCAAAACCCTCATTAAGTTCATTCAGATCACTAACGAACTCTATACCAATAGACCCAGACCCCCAACGCGGTTTCAGAACAAGCGGAAATACGAGTTTACCCTCGGCTATGGCTTCCTTGGCTTTATCAAGGTTGACAAATGTAAGCGGTGTATTCAGACCGATGGATGCGATATATTGAGCAGTGCGGTATTTGTCAAAGCATATATCGATTACCTCTTGCCGCGAGACAAGCAGAGTCACACCATCCTTTTCAAACCGGCTGCGATTAGCCGACAGAATCGGCAACTCCAAATCATTCAGACTAATAACAGCTTTCACATCCCGCCGGTGGCAGATATCAAGCACTCTGTCGATGTAATTGTCAGCATATACAACCGGGACCAGCTCTTTAATATCAGCTCCCGAAAGCGCGGGCGCAGATAATTGCATATCCGCACCGATAATCAATCCGTCGTCACCCAATTGCTCCTTGAAATCTTTAAGCAGGTATGTGCGACGTCCGGCACAAGTGAATAAAATGTTAATCATCTAAGTTGTACAAGGAAATGATATCATCTACAGTCTGCCTTCTTCGTACCACAAATATTTTATCGTCTTTTACGTCGATGATTGGTGGCAGATAGTTGATAAATGTAGGGGTTAGGGTTATCGTATATGCACCAACTCCATCAATTTTCACAAAATCGCCATGATCAATTGACGATGGAACCTCAACATCTTTTAAGATGATGTCTTTCTCCATACAGGTAGAGCCGACAAGATTAACTTTGACAGAACCACGGCTCTTCTTATGAACATAAAATGTATGAGGCAGATTATTATTATGTAAGGTCGGCTTTACATCGAATACAGAGCCATCTGTGGTTGCAAATTTTTGTCCGGCGATGTCTTTAACTTGAAATATCTTCGATACGTAACTGAACACATTGGCGGTTACTGAAACTCCCGGTTCTATTACTATAGCCGGATTAATATTGTAAAACCATTTGTTGGCACAACATACATCTAAAATACAATTGGCATAGTCAACATATTTTGGTTTATGGCTCGCATCAACACCTTCTGCAGCTGCGCCAAAAAAACCACCTCCAATATCAAAGTATCGTAAGTCATTCAGGTTGAAATGTTCGCAAACTTGAAGCATCTGCTTGACTATGATTCCGTAATTTGCCACAGCGCGATCCGAAGATGAAGTATGTCCGTGAAGCGCAATTATTTTAATGTCTTTGGCTTTTAGTTGAGAAACGACTTCCTTAATTAAGGTTGGTGTGAACCCAAATCGGCCGACACGTAGGCCGCATTGTACTTTTGAATTGCCCGTCTCATCTGTAAGATCAATATTTAGACGCAGCCCCACGGAAATTTCTGTTCCCGGATGGAGTTCTTTGTATTGAAGAACCGTATCAAGTTCATACAGTGAGTCTAAATTGACAATTGCCCGGTCTGACAAGGCTTCTTTCAATATACTCTCTTTTTTGATAGGCCCATTGAAAATTATATTTCTAAATCCTATCTGTTTAGCCAGTGCATATTCCATTTCGGAAACGACCTCAGCATAGCAACCTGTATTTTTAGCTATTTTACATAAGGCCGGGACATAGTTCGTCTTAAAAGAATAGCCGATGATAAGATTGCATCTTGAATTAAATGCTGCCTTGAATGAGTTGATATTCTTGAGGTATTGTTCACCATCCATTAAGTAGAATGGGGTGCCGAATACCTCGGAAATATTCTCTATTTGACTTAGGGTCATAATAGCCGAATTGGTGGATAATGCGTTGGTTGAATTAGATTAGCGCATATTTTACTGGCCGATAGGACGATGATTCGTAAAGTTGACATACTGCATGAAAGTCACAGCAACGATTTTACCAGCCATTCGTGTGAAAAGTCCGCAGGATTGTTTTGTGTAGTTGCTTTTCATCATAAGATCGTCGTTAAGTTGAGAGAAAATGGGTTCAATTCGTTTGCGGAAGCGCTTGTATACCCACGAGGGAGTTCCCAATTCTTTTGATGCAGTCTGTATGGGGCTGTTTGCCACCTCAAAAAGATTTTGTTACACTTGACACTGAGATACCCTTTGTCACCAAACATCATGCAGTCACGGTATTCCCAGCGTACATTATTGAGATAATGAAGGTCGTGCATACTTGTACTGTTATGTCGCAAGAATGGATTACGCCGCGTATTCCACAGACAGCATGGAGTTTATGTCCTAATAGTGCATTCCTTGCGAAGTACAGCATCCCCAGTCTGGTGCGGCATTAATGTTGTCGCATCCCATTGTGCACCGCGGTTGGCGAAGTGCAACCATAGAGCGACAACAGCAAGAGGTGCCGCCAGCACTAACAGCACACATCCCGACAGCGCTACATCAATTCCCCTCTTAAAGAAACGTTTATATAATTTCATCGTTGAGTCTTAGTCCAATATGAAATTAATGGTCTATTGGGATGTGTTATGACCGGGAAAGATAGTACGACCAATGGCCAATTGTCTTATCAACTCTTCCGACTCCTTAGCCTGCTTGCGGTTGCCGCTGGGAAGATTGGCAACTGTTTTTATACCCGGAATAAGCGAATCGCCACTGAAAACCATGTCATTGATTACCCAAGTAATACAACTGGGATTATGACCCGGCGTAAACACCGCCTTAGCCGCCATCCCATTTCCTAAGTCCAATTCTTCACCATCAACAACAACCCTAATCTGCTCCGGATGTTCAAACACAAAAGGCGATTCGTGGTAAAACGACAGGTTTTTCTTTGCATCGAGCAGCATCTCTCGTCCGACCGCATTAGTGTAAACCAACGCTTCCGGTGAAATCTTCATAAGTTCATTCAATCCATAGATGTGGTCAAAATGGGCATGAGTCAGCAGTACAGCTGCAACTTTTTCAAAGCCATTCCAAATATCACCGGGATCTATCAAACAAGTACTTAATCGATACGATACTGAATTGAAAAAACCATTAGTGTGTACCCTCAAATTCATACTATTGTACTTGACCACGTAACATTATCTCTAAGTTTTCGAGATGACGCATATATTGAACTCTTGTCCTCAAGACTTTTAGTTAGAAGACTATTCGTTGCAATTATACAGCCGTCAGCAACTTTTACACCTTTCAGAATTGTGCATCTTGCACCAAACCATACATTATCACCGATT
>CAYTLU010000111.1:0-2414 GCA_964438665.1 uncultured Bacteroides sp. | reverse complement strand
TATTGCTGGTATTGCCAGATACAGCCCTGAAGTATTTGTCGATGAAAAGAACAATATTATTGAATATAGACCGAAGGCAAATAGATTGGTGCAAACAGATCGACATACATTTTGTTTTTGGATTCATCCGAATGACCCGGGACAACGCTTTGATTTGATATGGACTGTTAGATCTGCAAATTACAGCAAGTCCGACAAATTGTCAATGATATCTAATGCTGAATTAATACCAAAGTATGGTGACGATATTATTGATAAAACCAACATTGATAATATTTATATCAAGCCTAAAATAATTGAAGAATAAACTATGCCGACACTGACTTGGATAGGAAAAGATAAGGTTGTCAATCATCATCAGGAGGTGCCGTATAGGGTGCTGGAGCACAAATACGGGTTTCGGGCGGAGGATGACGGCGACCGGACGCTGACGGGAAGCGGCAACAAAATCATACACGGCGACAATTTGGAGGCGCTGAAATCGCTGCTGCCCGAGTATGAAGGTCGCGTGAAGTGCATTTACATAGATCCGCCCTACAACACAGGCAACGAGAAGTGGGTGTACAACGACAACATGAACGACCCGAAAATCCGAAAGTGGTTAGGCGAAGTCGGCAAGCAGGGCGAAGATTTGAGCCGCCACGACAAGTGGCTTTGCATGATGTATCCGCGCCTGAAACTGCTGCACAAGTTATTGGCGGAGGACGGAGCGATATTTATTTCGATTGACGATAACGAACTCGCCAATCTGAAACTGCTTTGCGATGAAATATTCGGAGTAAATAATTTTGTTACACAATTTATTTGGCATACAGAAGGTCATACTGATAATCAAGATGTAATAACCCATGTACACGAATATGTATGTTTATATGCAAAAAATAAAAATAGCCTAAAGATTTTACCTACTGTTGATCCCAATACACCTCAAGATTCGAAAATTTTGAGAGATTTTGCAGAAAACTCCATAACGAAGAATGGCCCGAAGAATCCACCAAGTTCAATAATCTTACCTCTTGGATTCCCGTGTGAAACAGAATCACTACATTTGCCGAAAACCGAACAGATAGACGAGTTTATTAAAGAATTAAATGATGGATATATTAGCAGGGAAATCACAGCCAAATATAAAGTTAAATATCCTGCTCGGTTAAATGCTATGATAGTCGAAAAAGGTCAATTACAACAACCCTGTGAAGTCTTTTCAGGTTGGATGAATGCAGCTAAACTGCAGCTATTCATTGATAATAAATGCCAGCCAATCAATGACAACGGTTCACTATTGCAGTTTTATTTATCTAAAAATGGTGTGATTTATTATTTGCGCAAAAATCGTGGTTGTCATTATGTTCAGACAGTTTTGCAAAACATGGGAACAACGGAAACCAATAAATATTTATTGGAGCGTATGAATGTTATATTTGATTATCCCAAACCTGTTGAACTTATTACGTATCTTACCTCGTTAATAGCAAAAAAAGGCTCCATTATACTCGACTCTTTTGCCGGTTCGGGAACGACTGCCCATGCGGTGCTGAATCTGAACAAGAAAGACGGCGGTAATCGCAAGTTTATCCTTGTGGAGATGAAGGATTATGCCGAAGACATTACCGCTGAGCGGGTGCGTCGGGTCATGCGTGGTTACGGCGAGGGCAAAAATGCCGTTGCAGGCACGGGCGGGGCGTTCGACTACTACGAGTTGGGCGAGCGAATGTTCCGCGATGATAAAAACCTCAACGAAAATATAGGAGAGGATAAAATTCGTGAATACATTTACTACACCGAGACCAAGCAGCATTTGGAGCGCGAACGCACCGAGGCTGCGAAATATCTGTTGGACACCTACCATGCGACGGGATACTATTTCTACTACGAGCGCGACCGCCTGACGACGCTCAGCATCGACACGCTGCATATCGTAACGGAGCAAGCCGAACAGTACGTCATTTATGCCGACATCTGCACTGTGCCGAAGCAAGTGCTGGCTGCCCGAAATATAGAGTTCAAAAAAATCCCGCGCGACATCAAACGATTCTGACTTTATGGAACTGAAACAATATCAAAAAGAGGTAATTGCCGATTTGGATGCGTATATCGGGTATGTCGAGAAATACAACCGCCCCGATACAGCGTTTCACAAATATTGGGAAGACAAAGGTGTTTTGATTTCGTCGTTTGACAACTATTATCTACACCCATACGACAATAGCATTGCGGGTGTGCCGCACGTAACCGTCAAAGTGCCGACTGCCGGCGGCAAGACCTTTATCGCCTGCAATGCGCTGAATACGATATTCAGGCATCTGCCTGCCGAGAAACCCAAAGTCGTGGCGTGGTTCGTCCCGTCGGACACGATTTTGAAGCAGACTTACCAGAATCTGAAAGACTCGTCGCACCCCTACCGGCAGAAGATC
>CAYTLU010000110.1:0-8321 GCA_964438665.1 uncultured Bacteroides sp. | reverse complement strand
ACAGGGCTGAACGATGATCTCAACGGCACGGAACGCGCCGTGAGTTTCCCGGTGAAGTCGTTAGACAACCGCCGGGCAGAAGTGGTCCATTCGCTTGCAAAATGGAAGCGGGTGAAACTGGAAGCCTACGGCATCGCGCCGGGCTACGGTCTATATACCGACATGAATGCCATCCGTGCGGATGAGGAACTTGACAATCTCCATTCGCTCTATGTTGACCAGTGGGATTGGGAGCAGACGATACTTCCCGAAAACCGGACACTAGACTATCTCAAAACAACCGTCAGCAAGATTTATTCCGCCCTGCTTGACACGGAACTGACTGTCTATCGTCAGTTTCCGCATATCACGCCACGTCTGCCTGAAAACATAACATTCATTCCGGCCGAAGACCTTTTGCAACAGTATCCGGATCTGCCATCCACGGAACGAGAAAACGCGGCAGCACGCAAATACGGAGCCATATTCATCATAGGCATAGGGGGCGCATTATCCAATGGGCAGCCGCACGACCGGCGCGCTCCCGACTATGACGACTGGACAACAGAAAACCCGGAAGGATATTCGGGTCTTAACGGCGACCTTATAGTATGGGACAGCGTTCTGGAACGCAGCATTGAGCTATCGTCTATGGGCATTCGCGTCAATGCAGATGCTTTGCGCCGCCAACTTGCCATCTGCGGCTGCGAGGAGCGTGCGGCTCTGGAATTTCACCGCCGTTTGCTTGCGGGAGAGCTACCGCCATCGATAGGCGGCGGCATCGGCCAAAGCCGTCTATGCATGTTTCTGCTTCAGAAAGCCCATATCGGCGAGGTTCAGGCATCAATCTGGCCGGAAGAGCAGATCAAACAGTGTGCAGCAGCCGGCATCGACTTGCTTTAACTCTATATTCAGACGACCTCGGCGCGGAGGGCGTAGCCGTTGCGGAGAGATTCGAAGGCAGACGGATCGGCGCGCAACAATTCGGTGTCGGCAAGAGGATTATAGGATGACAGGATTGACTGCGCCGTCACTTTCTTAGCCGGACCGGCGGCAACTTGCTCCGAAAGATAAGGAACAGGAAATCCGAAATGTCCGGCCACAGCCGCTACCGCCATCTGAGTGGCGCGTATCTTGCCCTCGCGGGAATAGCCGGCAATGTGGGGCGTGGCAATCAAGGCCTCGGCAAGCAAGTCGGGATTAATCTCCGGCTCACCCTCCCAGCAGTCAATTGCCGCACATCCGACATTTCCGGAGAGAATCGCTTCGAGCAAAGCCTGATTGTCAACGATAGAGCCGCGAGCTGAATTGATTATCATCGGCATGCACTCCAAACGCCGCATGAATGCGGCATCGGCGAGATGATGCGTGGGATGCGTGCCGGTTTTGTTATAAGGCGTATGGAATGTGATTATATCCGATCTGCGGGCTATCTCGTCAAGTCCGACAAACGCAGCCGCGCCCTCAGCCTCGGCACGCGGCGGGTCATTGAGCAAAACATTCAAGCCAAGCTGACGAGCCCAATCCTCCACAATTCTACCGACATGCCCAACCCCGACGATGCCCAGAGTCAGATCTTTCAGGTCCTCATCGCCAAAAGCTGTCAGAATTGAAGCCAATACATATTGCGCGACCGCCGGAGCGTTACATCCGGGCGCATTTGCCACCTCAATGCCGCGGGCGTGGCAATAATCCAGATCCACATGGTCAAGCCCAATAGTTGCCGAAGCAATCATGCTGCAACGCGATCCATCGAGCAAAGAAGCATTGCAACGCGTACGAGTGCGAATTATAAGCGCATCGGCGTCACGAACAGTCTCCGCCGTTATGTCATCCGGAGCCAGATATGCAACATCGGCATACGGTTCAAGCACGCCATGAACAAACGGAATATTTTTCTCAACAACTATTTTCATATCAGAATGTTCCATACACATACAGCAACTATCATCACGACAAACAACAGTACGGCGATATAGCTTCTCTTATTCTGATTCGTGACAAAAAACAGTGTCAGTTGCATTGCAGCAAAGGCGCAAAGCAAAGGCATGAACGACAGCGCATGGCCAAAGTCAATAACCGTCATCAGCACAGTCCAGAACGTGAGCGAAGCCAAAATGCCGTTAAATGCGCGAGTACGTGCATTGCGGCCAAGCATCTGCACGAGATTGTATATCATAGCGAGCAATGCCGTAATGACAGCGGTAAAAATAGAAATCAACTGCGGGACAGTGAATGTCGAAAAGACAGACAGCGATGGCCATACAATCCGAGGAGGCATAAAATCATCAATCGACATCACCCCGAATCCCCACAAAATCCAATAAGGAGTGACGATGCCGATAATTGCAGCCAGCACAGAGCGAAAATTCAGGCAACGCATCTGACGGCAGCCCACCAGCATCACCGGAATAAATGCAGCAAATGAATACTGCAACACCGATCCCGCACTCAAAAGAAAGAACACGAGGAACACCCGACGATTGGCATTGACACGATAGTAGGTTGTGT
Organism: uncultured Bacteroides sp.; assembly: GCA_964438665.1. Lineage (GTDB taxonomy): Bacteria > Bacteroidota > Bacteroidia > Bacteroidales > Muribaculaceae > Paramuribaculum. Next base: position 5,831 of record CAYTLU010000110.1, on the reverse strand, counting down.
ACATTATCATAAGACACAACAACACCGTCACACACAGAATGCATCCGGTCATCGAAAATCCCAGCGCACCTGAAGCAGCGCACGCAGCAAAGACAAAAAGCCCAACATCCATACGCGCAGGAGAGCGCAGGATGTTAAACGAGCGGTCGTTCAGAGCCATTATACCACCTGAGATCAGCAATGCCAGAGATGACAGCAATGCCGCCATGCCGAAACTATTGACCACAGGACGAGACATCCACGAGACCGAACTATTGACAGAAGCTGTTTCCGGCGGTGCAAAACTATTACCCGACCATAGCATCAATACCGAAACTATCACCAGAAGCCACACAAATATGCGGCTTCGGATGATATTTGTTATATCTAATTCTACCGGTTTCAATATTTCATCAGGTCGCGGCCTATATCCTTGCGGTAATATTTGCCATCGAAATCAAATTTTTCAACCGAAGAGAAGCTCTTGGCCAGCGCATCAGCGATACTGTCGCCAAGCGAGCTAACAGCAATCACACGACCGCCGGAAGTCACCACCGCACCATCTTCGGTTTTCTTCGTTCCGGCATGGAACAGGATGCTGTCTGTGACAGCGTCCAGCCCTGTGATCCGTTTGCCTTTTTCATAGCTTCCGGGATATCCGCCGCTGACGGCCATCACCGTTGCCGCCGTCATTGGAGAATGGCGCAATTCAAGCGTGCCGAGATCTCCCGATGCGGCGGCTTTCATTAAAGCGACAAGATCACTGTCGATGCGAAGCATTACGGCTTCTGTCTCAGGATCGCCCATCCGCACATTGTATTCAATCACCATCGGCTCTCCGCCAACGTTTATCAGCCCGAAGAAAATAAAGCCGCGATAAACAACACCTTCCTCTTTCAGTCCATTGACCGTAGGTTCAATAATCCGTTCGGTCACTTTCCGCATGAACGCCTCATCAGCAAACGGCACAGGGCTTATCGCCCCCATGCCACCGGTGTTCAGCCCGGTATCGCCCTCGCCAATGCGCTTGTAGTCCTTAGCCACAGGCAGCACACGATAGCCACCGTTGCCATCCGTCAGCACAAAAACCGAACATTCAATGCCGCTCAGGAATTCCTCTATGACAACAGTTGCCGATGATTTTCCGAACATTCCGCCGAGCATTTCGCGCAATGCAGCTTTTGCTTCATCGATATTGTCGATTATAAGGACACCCTTGCCGGCGGCCAAGCCATCAGCTTTAAGCACATACGGCGGCTTAAGCTCCTCCAGGAAGCGGCATCCGTCCTCGGCCATTGCAGCCGTAAACGAACGATAACGCGCTGTCGGGATGCTATGGCGCATCATGAATTGCTTCGCAAAATCCTTCGAGCCCTCAAGTCGCGCGCCTTCCTTAGACGGACCGACCACAAGCAATTCCGGCTTAGATTCGGCAAAATAGTCATATATCCCTGCAACCAATGGGTCTTCATTGCCAACGACAATCATATCCACCGCATTCCCATTCACAAAGGCTTCGATAGCGGCGAAATCGAGCGGCGAGATGTCAACGTTTGTTCCATAGGCGTCAGTTCCGCCATTGCCCGGAGCGATATACAGATTATCAAGCAACGGACTTTGTCTCATTTTCCAGGCAAGAGCCGATTCGCGGCCTCCCGACCCTAAAAGCAGAATGTTCATGTGCAGAAAAATATATTGGTTTGAGTTGTCAGGCAGGACTAAAGTTTCAATTTGATTGCAGCAGTCTGCTGTTCGTAGCCGGGCTTTTCAAGAAGAGCGAACATATTGCGTTTGTAGTCTTCAACGCCGGGCTGGTTGAACGGATTGACCCCGATCATATAGCCTGAGATGCCACAAGCTTTCTCAAAGAAATATATGAGCTGTCCGATGTATATTTCACGGAGAGCCGGAATGGTTATCCGCAGATTAGGAACGCCGCCATCAACATGGGCGATGCGGGTGCCGAGTTCGGCCATTTTGTTGACCTGATCAACGCGTTTTCCGGCGATGTAGTTCAATCCGTCAAGATTATCATCATCTGTCGGGATGATTGTTTCATGTTCCGGGGTTTCCACAGAGAGAACGGTTTCAAATATGGTTCGTTCGCCATCCTGAATCCACTGTCCCATAGAGTGAAGATCTGTCGAGTTATCGACAGCAGCCGGGAATATGCCTTTGCCGTCCTTACCCTCGCTTTCGCCGTAAAGCTGCTTCCACCATTCGCCAAAGTAGTGCAGTTTCGGATTGTAGTTGACAAGGATTTCAATTTTCTTGCCGGCACGGTAAAGCACATTGCGCGTTGCGGCATAAAGCATAGCGATATTTTCGGAATAATCGGCAGCTTTCGTTGCCTCCTCCATTTGACGTGCGCCATCAAGAAGCGCCTGAATGTCATATCCGGCAACAGCGATCGGGAGCAATCCGACAGGTGTCAGCACGGAGAATCGACCACCGACATTATCGGCAATCACAAAAGTCTTGTAGCCCTCTTCAGTGGCAAGCTGGCGAAGCGCGCCACGGTGTTCATCCGTGATGGCCACAATGCGTTTTGCAGCCGTTTCCTTGCCCTGCTGACGTTCAAGCATCTCTTTGAGCAACCGGAATGCGATTGCCGGTTCGGTCGTTGTGCCCGATTTTGAAATCACTATGATTCCAAAGCGTTTTCCATCAAGATAGCGCATAAGGTCAAAGAGATAGTCCTCACCGATATTCTGACCGGCGAAAACCACTTTCGGCGCGCCGGTAGCCGGTTTGTAGGCCGCAAAACTGTCACTCAACGCCTCAATCACCGCTTTCGCGCCAAGATATGAGCCGCCGATTCCGATAGCAACCACAACTTCACACTCATTGCGGAGCGTTGCAGCAGTAGCGTTTATTTCGTCAACAAGTTCTTTTGAGACCCCGGAAGGAAGATTGACCCATCCAAGGAAATCGTTTCCGGCACCGGTGCCATTATCTACTTTTGCAAGCGCATCGGCCGCTTCAGGAAGAAGCGCATTAACGGATTCAACAGACGCCATCGGCTTGATATTGTCGATATTCAATCTGATTGTATTCATAATGATATTGTTTTGAGGGGTTGGTTAATCAAATAAATTTCTCCGACATATATTGTATGGTCTTGGAGGGCTTGATATTGCGATAAAGAATATCATACATGCCGTTGAGTATCGGCATGTCCACGTTATAAATATGGTTTATCTCATGGATACACTTCGTTCCGTAATAGCCCTCGGCAGTCTGTTCCATCTCCATGCGTGCCGCCTTGACCGACAGCCCGCGGCCTATCATCGACCCGAAGTTATGATTGCGGCTGAAGCGCGAATATGATGTCACGAGCAAGTCTCCAAGATAGACCGAGTCGCATATCTGTCGCGGACGCGGACTGACAGTGTCAATGAACCGCTCCATCTCGCGGATGGCATTGCTGACAAGCATAGCCTGGAAATTGTCGCCTGATTTCAATCCATGCACAATGCCGGCAGCAATCGAATAGACATTTTTCAGGACAGCAGCGTATTCAATGCCGGCTACATCGCTTGATGTTATGGTCTTCATCGCTTTGCCAGCCAAAATATGCGCAAACTGTTCGGCATGGGACACATCATTGCACCCCACTGTCAGATAGCTTTGACGTCCAAGAGCCACTTCCTCAGCATGACACGGCCCGCTGACCACAATCATGCGGTCGGCGTTTATGCCATAATGCTGCGTCATATAGTCGGAGATCACCTGGTTTTCATCGGGAACAATCCCTTTCACCGCCGATACGACATATTTTCCGCTGATGTCTGTGGTCAGCTTCTCAAGATGGCTCTTGAAATATGGCGAAGGCATAACGAGCAGAAGGGTGTCGGCCTTGGAGCTTATATAGTTGATATCACTGGAGAATTCAATACGCTTGATGTCGAACTCGACATCACTCAGATACACAGGATTGTGGCGCAGACGCTTGAAATCCTCTATGCGGTCATCACGCCGCATATACCATAATATAGATTCGCAGTTAGTGAGCAGCAGTTTTGCCAACGCTGTGGCCCAACTTCCTCCACCCATCACTGCCACTGTTCCCGGACAATTCATAACACAGAAATAACGTTACAGAATGTTTTGCGGTTCAAAACCTTGCTTTATTCCCGACCATCTTCCACTGCATGAGCTGCAGCTATCCAAGCCTTGACATCGTCGATTGCCGGATTTGTCAGCTCAAGCTTAAACTTCTTGTTAAGGCCACACAGATCCTGCTGCAACTTTCCGGCCGAAGCCACGGCAGCAAGCTGATGGAGCGTCAGCACGCCAAGTTTATAAAGCGGGGCCACCCACTCCTGCGGCACACCAACGGCAGCGAACACCTCAGCGGAATCACGCTTCTGAACCTTTTCAGGACGCATCTGCGGGAAAAACAGCACTTCCTGAATAGTGGTCTGACCGGTCATAAGCATGACAAGGCGATCCATTCCGATGCCCATGCCGGATGTAGGAGGCATGCCGTATTCCAACGCACGGACAAAGTCTTTGTCAATTATCATAGCTTCATCATCGCCTTTCTCACCAAGTCGCATCTGCTCAACAAAGCGTTCGTATTGATCAATCGGGTCATTAAGCTCGGAGTAAGCATTGGCAAGTTCCTTTCCGTTGACCATCAACTCGAAACGTTCAGTCAGTTCAGGATTATTGCGATGACGCTTTGTCAGCGGCGACATTTCAATCGGATAGTCGATGACAAATGTGGGCTGGATATAATTCCCCTCGCATTTCTCTCCGAATATTTCATCAATCAGCTTGCCTTTGCCAAGCGACGGATCAACATCAATCTCCAACTGACGGCACACGCCCCGAAGCTGCTCTTCATCCATGCCGGTAATATCTATGCCTGTGAACTCCTTAATGGCATCAATCATGGTGACGCGCTTGAAAGGAGCTTTAAACGAGATGACGTTGTCGCCAACTTTCACATCAGTAGTGCCATTCACGTCAAGACAGATTTTTTCAAGCATCCGCTCGGTGAAATCCATCATCCAATTATAGTCCTTGTAGGCAACATATATCTCCATGCATGTGAACTCCGGATTATGCGTGCGATCCATGCCCTCATTGCGGAAGTTCTTTGAAAATTCATAGACTCCGTCAAACCCGCCCACAATCAGACGCTTCAGATAAAGTTCATCGGCAATGCGCAGATATAGCGGAATGTCAAGAGCATTATGATGGGTGATAAACGGACGCGCAGCCGCACCGCCGGGAATGGCCTGGAGAATCGGGGTCTCCACCTCCATATAGCCATGACCGTTGAAAAATTCACGCATTGAGTTATAGACCTTGGTGCGCTTGATAAAAATCTCTTTCACGCCGTCATTGACAACCAGATCGACGTAGCGGCGGCGATAACGCAACTCAGGATCGTCAAATGCATCATAAGTCACACCGTCCTTGACTTTGACGATTGGCAGCGGGCGCAGCGATTTGCCGAGGAGTGTCAATTCTTCGGCATGCACGGTGATCTCCCCCATCTGAGTGCGGAACACAAAGCCTTTGATTCCGACAAAGTCGCCGATGTCCATAAGTTTTTTCATCACGACATTGTACAGATCCTTATCCTCTCCGGGACAAAGATCATCGCGGTTCACATACACCTGGATACGTCCGTTTGCATCCTGAATTTCAAGGAATGAAGCCTTTCCCATTATTCGGCGACTCATTATACGTCCGGCTATCGACACCTCGCGGCGAGGTGCGCTGTCGGAGAATGTAGCCTTTATCTCATCTGTATGCGCCGTAACAGGATATTCTGCGGCGGGATAGGGATCAATCCCACGGCGGCGGAGCTCCTCAAGAGAGCCACGACGCACTAT
>CAYTLU010000109.1:0-8506 GCA_964438665.1 uncultured Bacteroides sp. | reverse complement strand
TCCGCCCAATCCCGCGCCTATTATGACTGCATCATATCTCTCCATCATACTGTTTTTTACGAAATACGTACAAAGTTTCGGAACTCTCCTTGTCACATTTGCGTATTTGCAGGTTAAGATTATTGGCCATCGCGAACTCCTTCATTCTTTTTGAATCGGCAAACGCTAAGTTCTCGGTCGTCTTGTTGAATTTAATAATTTGGGTAGACCATTTTTCCGTATTTTCGATTTTCGCATGTCTCTGCGAATCCGAGGAGTCTCCGTCCCGAACCAGAATCATTCCGTTTGCATTTAGATGGGATAAGGCTTGAGAAAGTATGGCGAACTGCTTTTCGGCACCTACATAATGCAAACTGTCATTGAATATAAACGCGTCTGCATGGGGCAGCACCACTTCTCGCATATCCGCGTGGACAAAGGTTATCCGGCTATTGCACAAAAAACTGTGTTTGGCCAATGCTATCTTATCCGAATCATAGTCGATTCCCACTATCTTGCGCTCCGGAGCAAGCGTTCCCAGCATAAAACACATTTGGCCATATCCGCAACCGACATCAACCACAGAGGCATTGCGCGGGATAAACCGGTCCCACAAGTCATAATAACCATCTATTCGGCACTTCACCCGCATGTACCATTCGAGTACGGGGCCTTTATAAAGGTAATTCTTAATTAGCGCTTCTCTGAAATAGGCGTTGTTGGCACGGCCGTATATATCGTTAATCTTCGCATACTCCTGTGCAAACCATCGTCTGTAACATTTTGATTTTTCCTGATAGGTATTTCCAAAAGAGTTGTCGGCGGCGGAGACACGTTGCATGATATTGGCAACGATTACCCCGCTTTTTATATGGAAAGGCTGGTTTTTGGAGGATATTTGCCCCGTACCGTACAGCACGATGGGGATTATGTCCAAATGAAGTTTTTCAGCCAGATAAAACGCCCCCTTATGAAACCTTTGAACAGTACAATCTGCCGAGCGGGTCCCTTCCGGGAAGATCACAATGGAGTAACCGGCATCGACCTGCTTTCGCAAAGCATCAGCAAGCGCATCATAACCGTTGTCGATATGCTGAAAGTCGGCATAACGGACGATCCGCCCGAAGAATGGAGAGTTCCAAACCCAATGGTTGGTAACCATCACGATTTTGGGAGTGGTCGACAGCAGCAACAATATGTCAATAAACGATTGATGATTGGCAATGACGAGTGAAGGCTTTTCAAACGACTGACCGTATGGATTGTTTCGTATTGTTTTGACGGTCAGCATGGTATGGAGGTACAGCCGGGTAAAGAGATAGATGATATGGTGTGTATAATTTTTTTTCGTCTGTCGCTTGATGGGAAGTAGGGCAAACAGGGCCATGCAAAGTTGTATGGCCAAGCAGCCTGCAAAGAAATACAAGAAACAATAGATGGCATTGAGCAGCGACAAAAAGGTATAGGGGAATCCGCCTTTTCGCGTCTGCGAACTAATGAACAGGCGAAACAGGAGCGGCTGGACGGTATAGGCAACAAGCACAACGACGCACAGCCCGAGCACCGATATGAATGCGATGGATTTAAGCGCCGGATGTTTGGCAAATATCATTACTCCCATTCCGACGATTGCGGTAAAGGCAGAGAAGAAAATCGCCGTTTTATGGGCGCCCAAAAGTTTTTGTCCGCATTTGTACTCTTGAAGCAGCCCATCCATGATGAATATGCTGAAGTCGTCTCCGATACCAAAGATGAACGTTGCCAGAATGATATTGACTACATTAAATTGAATATCCAGGACAGCCATCAATCCAAGAATAATCACCCAACTGATACACATGGGTAAAAAAGTCAGCAAAGTGAGTTCCAGACGGCCATAGGAGATAAGCAGGGCGACAAAGACGATCAAAGACGATAGCAGCAGGATATAATTGAAATCGTTGACCGTGTTCTCAAGCATGATGGAAGAGAACCAAGCGCGGTCAATCACCACCGTGCCGGGGATCTCCGAAATAGCCGCATAAACTTCGTCTTTCGCCTCTTTGTCGAGCAGAAGCCGGCTAATCAGGATCTTTGAAGAGTCGCTTACTTCAATCCACTCTCGCAAAGCAGGAACATCCGCTATTTCATTTTCGGTATATTCACATAGCGTAAACTCTTTTCTCAATAATTCATCAAATCGGGAAAAGGCATTTTCTCGGAAACCGACCGATAGGGCGTACTGGTTTATTGATGCAAGTGTCGCTTCACGATGTTCCTCCCAAAAGGCATTCCACCTTGCGATGCGAGCCCGTTGCTCGTCCGGTGAAAGGACAAAATGGTCAAGCAAGATGAAATCTTTGATTTTCCCTTCGCTTTTATAGGCTTCCAATGCTTTGCCGAGTGCCTCATAACGCGCTGTCAAATCGGTGAGATGATCAGCCGATGAGACCAAATAGATGCTGTTTGCCGCATCGCCTGACGCCTCCCTTATCTTCTTTTCCGTCTGTTCGATATCGGCGGGCATGTAATTGAGACTTGACATATCCGCGTCGAAACGCACATCATTATAGAAAAACAGACAGACAATCGTCAATGCACCAAAGAACAGCACAATCCATTTGTTATCTTCGTAGGAATAGGCATTTCCTCGCTCAATGAGGTCCAGCAGCGGGCTATGCTTTTTCTTGTCGAATTTTCCGATGAAATGGGGCAGAAAGATCAGACAGCACAGCGTGGTTCCAATCAGGACAAAAACACCAAACAGCCCGATGTCATGCAACAGCGCAGAGGAGGTGAACATGAGTGCCGCAAAAGCCCCGATGGTTGTAAGGCAGCCGATAGTCAGCGGGGAGGCCAAATCGGTGATTACCTTGCGCGGGTCATTGGTGTGATTGAGGTGAGAAACAAAATGGATCGAATAACTCAGGGCCACACCCAGAACCACGGCACCTGCACCGATAGCGATTGCCGATATCTTCCCTTGAATTACCCATGCTGCGGCCAAGGCGAACAGGGCGCCGAAAGCCGGAGGAACAAGGATAAGCGGAATAGACCATTTGTTGCGGAAAGAGAAAAAAATCACGAGCAGGATGATGAAAAGTGCTATCCCCAGCGTTGTGGTCGTATCTTTTTTGATCTGACGGGCATTATATGCGGCAACGACAGGGCCGCCGATGCACGTTATATTCGTTTTTCCGGTCGATGCTTTCTGTGCCGCTTTGTCCAACAATTCCACCAAATGTTCGTTTTCCCCCGTATCGCCCATTCCATAGGCAGGATCAATGAACATAAGCAGGGAGGACCCATCTTTTGTGAAGATTCTATCCGCATATAATTCATACTGCGCATTAGCGTCAAACCGCTCGAACTGACGCAGCAGATGCGAGCCGATAGTGAGCGGATCTCGCATAACGACATCTCCGACCACCATGCCTGAAGCCGATGTCAACAACGAATATACATTGGTAACTGCCTTTTCGATGTTCTCCTTCGTTACCGCATCAGCCATCCGGTCATAATCCTCGTCCGTCAGGAAGATTGGAAGATAGGAATAGATGAAATCAACGCACTTGTCCATGGCTGACTGGTCGATGCCATCGGTTATGGTCTTGATGTATCCGGCGTCGATAGCAGGCTGAAGATGATGGACAAAGGAATCCGCTGCCTCTATAATCTCCTCCGGATCATCACCGGATACGGAGACTACAATTTTATCCTTAATTTTAAGATGATCAAAAACGGAACTTCGTGTTGCCTCTTTCCCGTCATTGAAAAAACTGGTAATATGCTCATTAAACTTTATTTGAGCGGCCAAACAGGAACATACTGCCAGGCATAAGACGATCGCCACCCACCGTATTGCAGGATGTTTTTCGAATTTTTCGTATATAGACAAAAAAAACTTACTCATCTCTTTCCCTATTGCATAATACCATGATCAGCCAGGACACGCAAAAAACGACAAAACCTGCCGCAGCGGCGAGAGCAAAACTGCCCACGATGTATTGTGTCAATGACATCCCTATTTTCTCGATTGAAATGGAATCAAGCGTAAACGGATTGTCTATTCGCAGGATGGCGGCACCCAGCACGACGCTGCCATACAGGATGAACGGAATCATCGGCGGAATGCTTATATTCGAGAACACCACCGCAACCACCTTGTTTAAGCGCATGAAATGGGCTGTCAAGGCGGCAAATAGCATTTGATACCCCCACAGAGGTATGATGCCGCAGCATATGCCCCAGCCCATTGCACACGCCATTCGAAGATTGCTGTCCGAACTGTGAAGGACCTGTTTATCGAAGAAATTGCGTATATTCTCCTTCGTCAGAGCCCGCATAAATCTCCAAGGATGGTAAAAAAGCAGCGCATACAGCACCAGAACAGCGTTCAGCAAACTGATCCGTGTAAAGTCCTTTAACGGGCTGAAATGCGATACACGCTCTTCGACAGGGGCGTAATAAACTTTTACAGGAACATGCTCGACATTTATCCCTTGCCACGCAGCACGGACAATTACCTCAACCTCAAACTCGTATCGTCTTGTTACAAAACGCATATTGCGCAATTTGCGCAGGGGATAGAGGCGATATCCGGACTGGGTATCCATCAAGGTTCGGCCTGTTTCCACCTTGTACCAGAAATTCGAGAATTTGTTTGCGAATGTATTCTTGGATGGCATGTTGTCCGCCGTCAAATTTCTTGCACCGATAAGAAGCGAGTCCGGCACTTGCTCTATCCGGTCGATGAATGTCGGAATGTCATCGGCAAAATGCTGTCCGTCCGCATCTATGGTAAGGGCATAATCATATCCTGTCTCTGCGGCTCTCTTCAGGGCCAGTTTCAGCGCATAACCCTTACCGCGATTCTTTTCGTAGGTTATGATCCGAATATCGGGAAAAGAGGAAAGGATACAGGCTGTATTGTCTGTCGAGCCGTCATTTACGACCCAAATATTATCCGAATAGGCTGCAACATCCGATATTACCTGCGCAATAGTCCCTGCGTTGTTGTATGTAGGAATAACAACAACGCAATTCAATGCCTTTATGCGCTCGCGGCAATTTTCGGATGGGGTCATATCAGTGTGGCCTTTAGTTTTAATATCGTATCGTTGCCGCGTTTTACGGTGCCGCACAATTTTCCTTCATCCAGGAAAGCGAAGTCAAACGTTACCTTCGAATCCTCCGTCGGAAGCCATGCTGAAATGAACTTGCACTCCTTAATATCCGCATACTTCCTGTCGCGCCCTGTGGCTATCGAGGCACATTCGCGAATAAGTGCCAGCGTAAACACTCCGGGGACCACGGGCTGTGCCGGGAAATGCCCCTTATAGACAGGATGGTCCGGCAATAACCCGATAACGGCTTTGAATCCTTCGCTGTTTATATCCAAACGGTGGAGCGTGCAGAAGTTGTCGATCAATTTCATTTTATATCGAATAAGGATTGTGCAAGGTCTGTATTATATTGCACGTCATAGAATCTGTATTGCAAGAAATCGCCTGTCGCTTGTGTCATTTTCATCATCTTCAATGACATATCCTTTCGGTTAAAGACAAGTTGTGTTTCAGTGGCTTTTTTGCCGGTTCGACCCCGCAGTGGCAGCAGTTTCAGCATAAATTCGTCTTCATTCGCTGTTATTTCCGTGTCAAAACCGGAGGTTATCTGCGATGCATCTCCGGATATACAGGCAGACAGCAAGCTGTTAAGCCTTTTCAGCATGGGGTTCGAACTGACTTTGGTCGCATGTACATGACCATTTTGCTTGATTTCAAACATCGTCGAGGTGATTTTTATATAATCCCCGTCGTCAAATGCAAGCAAAACATGATACGGCTGGAGAAAAAAGTACTTGCCGTGCTTGTCCGTATCTTGTGCAAGCACAGAGGCCGACCGTGTTTGGACAAACTTGCACGCAATGCTTTTTACCTCGCTGCATTTTTCCTTTAACTCCTGTGCGAATTGTCTATTCAAATCATTATTCTGCGCCAGCATGTTCACCGGCATCATCATAAACAACTGAATGAACAGTAATAAAATTTTAATTCTCATATTTCGCTATTTCAAAAAGTTTATCCAACATAACGACTTGCCTGTTGCAAGCCTTTATCTCATCCAGCACCTGCGCCAACAGTACATCTGCCTCTTTGCATCTGTCGTGGAGCAATATGACGGCACCAGGATGCAACTTCCGTTTTATGCGGTTGCATACAGCCATTCTGCCTCTTCGCTCAAAGGTGTCAAGCGACCTCACGCTCCAACCAATGGTTTGCAGACCGCAATCTCGGACTGCAGCCCCGATAACCGGATTTGTCACCCCAAACGGCGGTCGGAAGAGCCGCATTTTTATTCCTGCAATATCTTCAACAACTCGTTGCGTATCGGCTATCTCCTTTTGCACGGATTGACGGCTCGATAAGGGGAACATAACGGAATGGGTGTATGTATGATTCCCTATAATATGCCCCTCGTTAACCATACGCCGCACGAGGTCGGGATACTTGCGCGCTTGCTCGCCGACTAAGAAAAAGGTGGCTTTTACCCCATATCGGTTAAGGGTATCGAGAACACGCGGGGTCATAACGGCATCCGGCCCGTCATCGAAAGTCAGGGCGACAAAAGGTTTGTCCGTGTGTTTGCGGCACAGCGTTTTCAGATAGACTCCGCTACCGATGTCCGCCGACGCCCACACGAAAAAAACGGTAATAATTGCTATGACTGTCAATACCCAATACATTTCAAAACCATCACTGTCGGCCTGTCGCCACCGTGTTCGTTATAAATGATGACCTGTTTCGCTCCGCCGGCAATCTTCGCTATTCCATCGGCAAACAACTGCGCTGAAACAACGGGAAACAACCCCTTGTCATCGACGCTGTTTTTCAGCAGGAGCGTATTCCTGCCACCGGCATATCTATCTATGCACTCCTCCTCGGCAATCGGTTGAGGCAGAAAATCCAGACACGATAATTCAGCGACGGCCGATTCCGAATAATCTGCTGTCAACGTCGTGAAAACCGCACCTTCGCAGCACGCTCCACGGCGCCAAAAACCCATACGCTCCATGATTTTGTACTGCGATGGCGTTTGCTCATCAAATGCCCCGACAAGAACCCGTCGACTCTCCGAATCGGCCATGCGCATAAGTGCATCCAACAACGCATCCTCGAAACCGTGGTTGCGATTGACATAGGTTACATTGTAACAATGGTTGTGTCGCAACAGGGCAATCTGTCCGCCGGCAGTATTGAAAGTCGATTGAATAAAAGGCGTAGGATTAAGCAGTTGTTCGTTGTCCGAAATCATATTCCTCAGGAAGCGTTCGCTGTCGGCCAGGCACCCCAGACCGGTGGCCGTAATGATGGCATCCACAGCGTCAATACCCTCGATGCCCCCGGCACATTCCACCGCAGTCGTAACGGCGGATTTAAGGATTCGGCTCATCCGGCGGCGTAATCCGGCATCGGGTATCAGTGCCTTGATATCCGATGTCACCTGTTTGTCCGTTACGCTATTTTCAACGTAGCATTTCATCTCCCGTTACTTTGCAAAGACCAACGACGAACAGTTTCCGCCAAAACCGAAGGAATTGGACAAGACGCATTTTATATCCTTGTCCTCTGCGAATTCACCTACAGGAACAAGTCCGCTCTCTGCGATCGGCGTTTTGAAATTGATATTCGGGAACAGCATTCCGTATCGCACGGCAAGAGCAGAAAAGACCGCCTCGATACCTCCGGCCGCAGCAAGCGTATGTCCGGTAAACCCTTTTGTCGAACTGAACGGCGGAATATCTTTGCCAAAAAGCCGTTGCAGAGCAACTCCCTCCGAAGCATCGTTGTTTAGCGTACCGGTGCCGTGTACATTCACATAATCGACCCCGGAAGGCTCAATCCCGGCCAGGGCAAGCGCATCGGACATGGCGAGATATGCGCCGTTGCCATCGGCGGATGAGGCCGTTTGGTGATAGGCATCGTTGCGGTTGGCATAGCCTTCGAAAAAGCAGTATGGGTTTGTCGCATCCGCTTCACGCATCAACACGACATAACCGGCCCCCTCACCGAGATTCAGTCCCGCACGGCTTTCGTCGAAAGGGCGGCAAGGTTTTTCATCCAAAATCATCAAAGATTTGAAGCCGTTCAGCGTAAAGGCGCTTAAGGCATCCGTACCTCCGGCAACCACGCAATCAACGATACCGTGTCGCAGGAGCTTTGCCCCCATCATAATGGCATTGGCAGCCGACGAACATGCCGTACTTATGGTCGTCCTGTAACCGTCGATGCCACCATACCGTGCTATGGCATCGGTGCTGGCGCCGCAGTCGTGCATGCGCACATCGCGCAATCTGCCGCGCGATTCTTCGGTCATAAACGCTCTGAAAAAGCCTTCTGTCCGATCCATGCCGCCAACCGAAGTTGCTGACACCAAGCCCACGCGCAACCCTTTCGGTATTCGGGCATCGTTCATCGCTTCACGGGCAGCCAAGATGCCGAGAAGTGCCGTGCGCGACAAATGGCATTTCGTCGGGATATGCAACCGG
>CAYTLU010000108.1:0-5842 GCA_964438665.1 uncultured Bacteroides sp. | reverse complement strand
TTTTGAGCCTCTTGTCGGATTCGAACCAACGACCCCGAGATTACAAATCACGTGCTCTGGCCAACTGAGCTAAAGAGGCGTTGTTTGCTTTGTCTTGTCGTCACGCGACCTTAAAAGCGATGCAAAGGTAGGACAAATTTTTTATTCCACCAAATATTTTGAAAATATAAATTGCAAATTTTTTGTTTGTGAATTCGATATGCTTTGATTTAGTGCTGATTTTCAGTCTGGGATGCATGCTACGGAGATCATCGGATCAGTATTTTTCCCACTTTTGAGCCTTGTTTTACTATATATATGCCGTTTGTGGGATTTTTTATTTCGATTCCTTGTAGGTTGTAGTATTTTATCGGAGCGTTTTCCGTGTCCTTGTTTATGCAGTCTATTGCTGATGTCTCGGTCAAATTGTCCCATTCGAGGTTGTTGATTTGTCTTGCTGTTAGGGCTTTGTCCCAAAAGCGCACTGATTTCATTTGTCCGGTGAAGGGGTATTTGTTGGCGTTGTCGGAGGTTACAATTCCTCCAATGTAGAGGCCATTTGCATTTTCCACATTTCCGAAGTGGACGAATCCGTATGCGCCGAGTGATTGTATGGCTACGGTGCGAATGTTGGTTCCGTCAAGGTAATATTTGAATCCTGCTTCCGGGTCGCATACCAACACAATTTTGTGAGTTCCTGCCAAGTTGGCCGACTGAGTCCACCATCCTTCAATATTGTTCAGCCCAAAATATCTTATCCCCAAGCCGGTGTGGTCATATGGCATGGCAAGGCTGAAAAATCGGTTGCTGACTGCGGTATTCGTTGCGGCGGTGAAAGCTGTCGTGCTGTTGGCGGAAGCAAGAGTGTATTCAATGGCTACGGATGTGGATTCCGTTGAAGCGAGAACCGGGGCTGCCAGTGGGTCGGGCACTTTGTATGGGCTTGTGCCGTCAAGCGCGAGATCTTTGAGCGTGAGCACCGGATCCGGAGGCGTTGCCGTTTCGCTCAGGTCTGTTGCTTCTTTAAATACGTATTTGCAGCCGGCGTCTGAGGTGTTCGTACCGTTGCCCCAGTTGTATATTTTATATGCCAGGCTGCTTTGTGTCTGGTTGATTTGCACTGAGCCGGAGGTGATTATCACATAACCTAATGCATCGGCCGGTTTTATGGACCATCCGGCTGATGGTTGTGTTGACGATGTCGATATCTGAGTATCGTTTGCGGCCGATGGCGATATGTAGGAGTTGTCGTTGTAGTTGATGATGTCGTATGTGCCGTTGTCGCGCAGGCGGAACAGCCATGCTGATTGCTCGGATTGTTCGCTGATGCCTGTGGCTCCGGCATTAACGCCATTGGATGCAAGATAGCGGGAATCGCGTAGCGGGGTGTACATGTAGTAGTATCTGCCGTTTGTCGGCTTCACGATTCCGGCATTCTGGCATGCGGTTTTGAGTGCGGAGAATTCGGCATTAAGCGAAGTCAGTTCTTGTAGAATATCTTCGGCCGTGGAATTTTCGTTGAAGTTGGCTTCAGCATCATTTACTTTGGCAAGCAAATCATCGGCAGCCTCGGTGCGTGCATAATATCCCACCGTGCCTTTGCACGACGACTCTATATAATCTCTGATTTCCGATATGAGTGCTGTGAGCAGATCATATTCAGGCGACAGGCTCTTGCTTGGAGAATAAACAAGGTCGTCGAGGGCCTCTTTTCCGGTGGGGTCGGTCAGCACGAAAGTAAACAGCCATTTGTTCAGACGCACGACGTTGTTGCTGAGCTGGATATAGGGGAGCTTGATCAACACCTTGTTCCATCCTTGCTGCAATTGTACTTGCTGAGGCGTGCGTGCTGCGAAGTTTTCGTTGCGGAGGTCAACCTCGTTTGTTATCGCCACCCCGGTATTGTCCCATGTCGGGGGAAGGATTTCCTGATCGTTCAGCCACACTTTGGACCCTTTGTGATCCCAAGTCCCTGCTGCCGGAGCTGCGTCTTTTTCCGAACGGCCATAGTTCTGGAATTCGATGAGCGCGCCTGCGGTGCGGGCTTCCGGAGAATATACATAGGTGTATGCATATGCTGTGTTGTTGAATCCGGGGTCTGATGCGTAGAATGTCGGAATTACGGATGCCCATGTGTGGCGGAGATAAATTCCGGCGCCGGTAGCTGTTGCAGTGCCGTACGTTGAATTGTTGTAGGTGTATTGATCGGCCGGTTCTTGCTGCTCGGGAGGGAATACGGTGTTGATGTTGCCGTTGTTCGGGAACGGATCGGTTATTTTCCAACGCACGTTGGTCTGCTTCACGTATGGAATCGGCTCATTTTTGAGTGAATGTGATTTGTGGAACAAGAAGCGACGTTCCCAATCGGCAAATTCATCGTATTCCTCGCCGGAGTTCGGCAAAGTGGTGCCGCCTTGTTCGATGTATTGCTTGCCGCCTCCCATCCATGCGCGTTCAACTGTGGCAAGCACAGTGGCATAAAAATTGTTTTGCGCCAGTATGTCTGTCTGAGTCGGCGTTTTGCGGTCGTTCCACGGTGCGGTTATCGCTCCGGCGATTTCTTCGTTGCCTTTTTCGGCATAGTATATATTGCTTTTATAGATTCCTACAAGGTCGGCAAACACATCGAAGTGGTTCGAATAGTTGTATCGGCAGTCGATGTTTGGCATTCCTGATATGAGTCTGCCGCTAGAGCTCCACATCTGGGTCATGTCGAAACCGAGAGAGGAATTTATGGTGACGCCTGAAATCGGATTCCAGCACACAGCCTTCTTGCCAAGCGAATGTATTTTCGATGTCATTGTGGGTAGGAATGTATTGTCGGTAATGGTTTTCTCGTCAGCACCGATGTGTATGTACGGTGCATCGGCAAACACATTGGCAACTTCTTCAAGAACCGTCTTCAGCACTTCCTTGCCTTGGGTGGTTTGCATGGCAAATCCCATTGCGCGTTCGAAGGCTTCACTGTGTCCGGGCATATCTATTTCGGGAATAACGGTCATGCCGTGTTTTTTTGCAACAGCCATAAGCCGCCGGCAGTCGTCCTGGGTATAATATTTGCCGGCGAAGCGCGTCATTTTGTCTGCTTGCGTCAACACCGGATATGATTTCACCTCAAAACGCCAAGCTTGGTTTTCAGTCAGGTGCCAGTGGAAGGTGTTGACTTTAAACCGCGACAACAGTTCAATTTCATGGATTAATTCGTCTATGTCTATGAATGAACGCCCTACATCGTGCATATATCCGCGGAGTTTGAATGCAGGATAGTCGGTCATGGTAACGCCTTCGAGCGCTTCATTGCCTTCCGGATAGCCTTCGGCCATCTGTTCGAGTGTCTGGGCGGCGCGTATTACGCCGGTAGTCGTGATAGCGGTGATGTTGATGGCATCGGCTGTAACGGAAAGTGTGTATGCTTCGTTTGGATAGTCGGCAAGCGCGTAGTCATACGCGCCTTCAATGCTTTCGACCAGACGTACGGTTACAGTTGCTCCGCTTTCGCTTGTCTCGCAATTGTATTTGCTGAAGAAGTCGGTGAGCAGTTCGCAGCCGGTAGGGTCATCGATATGCACCGGACGCCCGAGGTCGAACTGAACACCTTCTGATACAGTGACAGATTGCGGCTTCGGTAGAATGTGTGATACTTTTGCTGATATGGATTCAGTGAGAGAGACCAGTACGAGAGCGAGAGACACTATAAAAACCGATTTTGTTATTTTCATGATATATTATAATTGTGTTGGCTGTTTTACAACGGATTTTTGCAAAGAAAATAATTTATTATGGATATCTCTCGTTTATTTACATATTTTAACCACTGCAAGTGATAGATAGACCGGATATATTATCAGGCATTTACCATTGAAGTCGCAATTTTACGATTTTACAAATAGTTTTTACGATTTTATAAAAAGACACTGCCGCATCTGTGCGGAATATGGGATAAACTGTCTAATTTTGTCCGAGTTTGATGGAAGTAAACAACTATAACCCATTGGTTGGATTAAATTTCCAGATATTTGTAGCTGAAAAAGTTGCACAAATTGCATATTGTTAGTAAATTAGTGTTATCCATATCGTCAACTACTATTGTCAATGACTGTCGGGGATCTTTATTCTATCTCTATTTTAGCCGGTGCGGTGACCACCACCATCCTTGCCTGCTGCATGTTTTTCAGTGCTGTGCCGGCCAAAGAGGTCTATGCGGCATTTGATCGGTCGCGCCGATTGCTTGCTTTGGGTTATGCCGTATATGCGGCGGGAATATGGGTGTATGTGTTTTTCCCGATACGAGAGCAATATCCATTTATCGCTCCGGCATTGAATCTGACATACTATTTCGCCGCGTCATTCTTATTCGGACTGTCATTTATCTCGCTTCTTGAACATAAATACATATCGCGTGAACGGATACGCCGGTTTGCCGTCACCTATTGTCTATACGTGATTCTTCTTTGGGCAACGGTGTTTCTCACCAATGGAAAAGTACGTGTTTGGCTTTTGGAATGTTTCGGCTTCTGGTTTATCGTGCAGTGCATCATCCTTATACGCACTTTTTTTAGCACCTACCGCAAGGCCCGCAACAATATTGACAATTACTATTCCGACTCTACAGCTTTATTCGTGAACTGGCTTATGGTCAGTGCATGGATGGTGATGATATGCGGGTTTGCCGGAGGCGTATTGCCATTCCTTCCCGGATGGTGCAACGCCATCTATATGGCTATCGGCATCATCGCTTTCACATATATTTATATATCCATGCAGAATTATATCTTGAATTTTGAGATAGTCGAAAAAGCCGTTAACCCCATTCCGGAAAGTTTCGGTCAAGGTGAAGAGCCTTCGCAGCTTCCATTTGTTGCATCTCTTGACAGATGGGTAAAGGAGGAAGGTTATACAGAGGCGGGAATCAACATTCAGAAACTTGCCAAGATAACGTGTACTAACCGGTCATATCTCTCTGTTTATATAAATGAGCGATTTGGGAAGAACTACAGCGATTGGATAAACTCAATGCGTGTTGACAAGGCATGCGCTATGCTTTTATCGCCGTTGACGTCTATGCAGTCTCTTGAGCAGATTGCCTATGGATGCGGCTTCGCCTCGCAAGCCTATTTCAGCAGGATATTCAAGAGATATACCGGTCTTTCCCCATCAGACTACAGAAATAAAAACAACAATAAATAATTCATCAATCATGAAGTTCAAACCAGTGTTTTTCTATGTCGTGGCGATTGCTTTTGCTGCCGCCATGCAGGGTTGTTCGGACGATGAACCCGAGCAGATAATAACCGATTACGATTTCACACATTTTCATGGCAGTAGTTATTCGAAGGGAAATTCAGTGACTGTGCGTTCTGAAAAAAAGCCACAAAGCGGCCAAAAACATCGGTCTAGCAACAATTTTTCGACAAAAAGCCTGAAAACCGATGACGGAGCTCCGTCATATCTGTTGGTGGCCTGTCCCGATAACATAACGTTTAAAGTTAATATCGATGTAAAAGGCGGTTCGGACGATGAATGGGCAAAAGAGGTTTACAATGGGGCGATATTGCCTTTTCGTAGCGAGGATAAGTTCTATATAGCAGATCCTTCCGGAGCCAATTCCTCATTTGATATCAAGTTTACTGCAATCCGTCCATCGACAGATCATATTTTCGTGAGCAGTCCGGGACGGTGTCTGGCCGGGCAGTCACACCGTGCGAGCAACAACTTCCAGCTCCCCAAATCACACACGCGTTATCTTGTGCATATTTCCAAGTCAGACGTGAAATTTGAGATATATGAGGATGTCTCAGCGGCGAGTGACAATGTGATAGCCAAGCATGTGGGCGATGGGGATTATGTCAACATGTCGAATGAC
>CAYTLU010000107.1:0-7406 GCA_964438665.1 uncultured Bacteroides sp. | reverse complement strand
GTATGCCACAAAGTTATGGACGCAATAAGGTGTGCAAAAATACGCGGTTAAAACAAGGGGTTAATCCTTGTTTTCATTTTTTACATTTAATCCGGCGGCAAAGAAACATAGGCCGGCAGAGCCAAAGCACAGGGCATATACCACACCGACATCACATATCCAAAACAAGAATGCACTTATTAACATAAGCCCGCCGGTTGTAAGTAGGCTTCTACGCTTTGTGTTTGATGATTTATCTTTTCCCATACCGCAAAGTAACAAACTTTCTATGATACATCCAAAAAAACTTCGCGGCAGCCGGTTAACCCAGACGCAGCGGCTCTCGTTGGAAGTAAAGCAATACACAGACGGACAGAAGCATAAGCGATGCCGCATCTTGTTGTCAGACGCGGCATCGCTTAGAGTAATGTTATGGATTTTATTTGTTCTCGCTATCCGGAGCAATCAATTTATATCCCTTACCGTGGATATTGATAATCTCAATTGACGGATCTGTGCGCAGATGCTTGCGAAGTTTGGTAATATAAACATCCATGCTTCGGGCATTGAAATAGTTATCGTCTATCCAAATTGTCTTCAAAGCATAATTGCGTTCGAGAATCTCATTGACATGAGCGCAAAGCAGGCTGAGAAGTTCCGATTCCTTAGTGGTGAGCTTTGTCACCTTGTCATCAATCATCAGCACCTGCTTTTGAGTGTCAAATGTAAACTTGCCTATTCTATACATCGTAACTTCCTTACCTTTCTTACCGCGGACGCGGCGAAGAATCGCTTCAATACGGAAAACGAGTTCTTCCATCGAGAACGGCTTTGTGATATAATCATCAGCCCCGATTTTGAAACCTTCCAAAATATCCTCTTTTATCGACTTGGCAGTCAGAAAGATGATTGGAACTTCCGAATTGACAGTCCTGATTTCCTGAGCCAAAGCAAATCCATCTTTTTTAGGCATCATCACATCAAGCACACACAAATCATACTTTCCTTTAAGGAAAGCCTTATAGCCACTTTCGCCGTCGGCAAAAAGATCGGCGTTATAACCCTTGGCTTGGAGATATTCCCTCAGCAACATACCGAGGTTTTCATCATCCTCGCATAATAAAATACGCAAACGGTCTTCCATAATTTTCAAACTTTAGTTAGTGGTAATTTTATAATAAATTTTGTTCCTTTGTTTATTTCGCTTTCAACATGGATTGTTCCTCCAAATTCTTTGACCATTCTGTCAACATAAGCCAATCCAAGTCCAAAACCTTTGACATCATGCAGATTCCCGGTTGAAACCCTGTAGAATTTCTCGAAAATGCGCTTTAAATCTTCTTTTCTTATGCCAATGCCGTTATCCGAAATAGAAATTTCAAGTTTCTCGCCCGGCAAATCTCGGGTTGCAATCTTCAGATTCAAAGGTCGGTCCTCATTACGATACTTGACCGCATTGTCAAGAAGATTGAAAATGACATTAGTAAAATGCATCTCATCCACTTCAACCAAAGCATTTTCTGCTTCAAGATCCGTATCGATAACCCCGCCGTAACGCTCTACTTTGAGTTTAAATGTATTCGAGATTCCGGAAATGACCGAATTAGCATCTATTTCCTGCAAACGCAACGATGCATTCTGACGGTCGAACATAGACATCTGCAACACTTTTTCAACCTGAAACCTGAGGCGTTTAGTCTCATCGTTAATCACAGACGATATGTGTTCCAGCATTTTCGGCGATTTCATCACGCTTCCATCGTTGAGCATCTGCGCGGCAAGAGAGATACTTGAAATAGGTGTCTTGAACTCATGCGTCATATTATTGATGAAATCATTCTTCATCTCCGTAAGTTTCTTCTGCCTGAACGCGACAACAATTGTGTAGATCGAAAGAATCAGCAGCAGAATCGTCAGGAAAAATGACGGAACAAGAAACTTTATTGAATGAAATATGTAGTCCTTCTTATCCGGGAAATAGATTTTAACGAAATTCGTACGACTTCGGCTGTCATTCGGGAACAATGCCTGAACAAAAGTGTTATGTTTATCCAACCCGCCGGTATTAAACCCCTGAGTCTTATATATAATAGCTCCAATACGGTTGACTATCGCAAACTCAAACGGAATATTAATACCATTAGCCGCCAACTGCGTTTTCAACATATCGGAAACAACTACCGAATCCGCCCGCTCTTCAATCGGCAGGCTGCCGGACTGACTGATTATGTTTATGACAACTTCATCAAGCAACGCCCGCTGATAGACATACTGTGATTTTATACGCTCTCTCAACGAGGTTGACGGCATCAACTGCGAATACGGCATTGGCATTGTGATTGAGCCTTGATTGAAATTGTCAGGCATATTACCGCCAAGACTTGTCTGGCTCATAGGCATCGTCAGCAAAGCTCCGATAGATGGGTCATAGGCATTCGTCTGCAAAGCATCCTCAACCAGAAATCTTCGGGTCTCGTTTTTTTCCAACGCGGCAGAAACCTCATAGAGACTGCGTTTGACTCCCTGAGAAAAATAATCATCGCGCAACTTCACCACATTCTTCATATACATCACCTGTAAATAAAGCAATCCGGCAAAAGTTATCGCCATTATTACCGCTATCAGCCAAATGATTGACTTTTTCATTAGATTTCCTGTCCAGCTAATCGGCTTCGCCGATGTTATTATTGATAAACTTTTATAATGTTAACAATATGCGACTCCAATTGTTGCTTTCGCCAATCAAAGATACAATGTTAAATTAACATTATGCGTCAAATTTAACAAACAATTGTGAAATTAGCAATTCCACGCATAATTATTTATTCTTTTTTTAGATACTTGACTTATTTAGCCTTTGGAAGGGAATGATACAGCGACAAAAATCCGGCAATTCCGGCCAAAAACGAACCAACAACAATGCCGATCTTGGCATGGTTCAAGAGCTCTGCCGCATGGAGCGATCCGTCTGAGAATGACAGGTTGGCAATAAAAAGAGAGACCGTAAAACCGATACCGCCCAAAACCGATGCCGAAGCCAACATTTTCCAATTAGTTCCATCGGGCATAGGCGCAAGATGGAGCTTGACGGTAAGCCACGAGAAAACAAATATCCCCAAGAACTTTCCGACAAAAAGGCTCAGTATTATAGCAAGACTTATTCCTTCAAAAATTGTTGTCGGATCTGTATCAAGGAGAAATATGCCAGCATTGGCAAACGCAAAAAGTGGCACGATCATGTTGTTAACAATCGGATGCAGAGAGTCTTCAAGATCCTGAAGCGGAGAAATGACCTTGTCAGAAGCAGACTCTATCTCCTTTAGCCAGTTCATCTGATTTTTGTCAAGGATCGATCTTTTGCATAGCGATTCGTCATCATCCTGACGGAAATGTCCGATGGACTTTCTGATAGACCGGATGTATCTCACTGGAGCAAAAACCGGAGTCGCCGGCACGCAGAATGCCACAAGCACACCTGCAATTGTCGGATGAATACCTGAATTTAGAAACAAGAACCAGACAACGCCGCCGATACCGATATAAAATATCTTGCTTTTTATATGCAATTTTGCCCCTAACAATAGCAGAACAAGCAATAGAACGGCATAAACAAGCAACATTATATCAATACTCCCGCTGTAAAATAACGCAATTACGATAATCCCTCCTATATCATCGGCCACGGCAAGTGTCGTAAGAAATATTTTGATCGAAAGCGGCACCCTTGAGCCGAGCATTGCCAACACTCCCAGTGAGAAAGCAATATCCGTGGCCATCGGGATAGCCGCACCTGACTGATATTCCGTTCCATAGCCAAACAACATATAAATTGCTACCGGAACTATCATGCCTCCTATCGCACCCATCACCGGCAGAAAAGCCTGACGGATTGAAGCCAGTTCACCGACAAGCACTTCCCTCTTTATTTCCAATCCGATCGAAAAGAAGAAAACAGCCATCAGCGCATCGTTGATAAACTGGAGCATAGTCATCGGATGTCCGGCATGACTGAATATATTGAACGATCCAATCTGGAGGCGGACTTCCTGATTCCAAAAATCAAAATAATACGAATTTATAGCAGGGATATTGGCAATTACAATAGCCAAAACGGCAGCAAGGATCAGTATATTGCCCCCACTGGCATGTCGGCGTATGGCCTGATGCGCCGCAAACAACGGATGATTGAACTCCACTTCGTCATTGGAGCGCAAATGTCTATTACGAAATCGGTTATTGGGCATAACGACACTACATGAGAATGTTAAACTTCATTTAAATATTTAACATCTTAACCACAAATATAGTTTCGCAACCGAATCAGTCTAATTTCAAAACTGCAAGGAACGCCTTCTGCGGCACCTCCACCGAACCGATCTGCTTCATTCGCTTCTTGCCTTGCTTCTGCTTTTCAAGAAGTTTGCGTTTTCGGGAAATATCACCGCCATAACATTTTGCAGTCACATCTTTTCTGACAGCCTTTATTGTTTCTCGCGCAATGATTTTCGCGCCTATTGCAGCCTGTATCGCTATGTCAAATTGTTGACGCGGGATCAATTCCTTAAGTTTTTCACACATCCGGCGTCCGAACGTGACGGCATTGTCGGCATGAGTAAGCGTGCTAAGCGCATCTACGCTCTCTCCGTTCAGCAGAATATCAAGTTTCACAAGTTTCGACGGACGGAAATCATGCAAATGATAGTCAAATGAAGCATATCCTTTTGAAATACTTTTCAGTTTGTCATAGAAATCAATGACAATCTCCCCTAGAGGCATATCAAAAATCAGCTCCATGCGATTGCCGGATATATATTCTTGCCTGACAAGCTCCCCACGCTTTCCGAGACAAAGAGTCATTATCGGGCCGATAAACTGTGCCGCCGTTATAACCGAGGCTCTGATATAAGGCTCATCAATGCGCTCAATCAAAGTCGGATCAGGCAACCCTGACGGATTGTGCACTTCCACCATATCACCACGCTTGTCATAAACACGATACGATACGTTAGGCACAGTGGTGATGACATCCATATCAAACTCACGTCCAAGACGTTCCTGAACGATTTCCATGTGGAGCAATCCGAGGAAGCCGCATCGGAAACCAAAGCCCAATGCCATCGAACTTTCCGGCTGAAACGTCAAGGATGCGTCATTGAGCTGGAGCTTTTCTAAAGAGGTGCGGAGATTTTCAAAGTCCTCTGCATCTATAGGATAGACACCGGCAAAGACCATAGGCTTCACTTCCTCAAATCCATCAATGGCTTTCTCGCATGGAGCATTCACATGCGTGATAGTATCTCCTACCCTAACCTCCTTCGATGTCTTGATTCCGGAAATAATATAGCCAACATTTCCTGCCGACAGTTCTTTGCGCGATGACATTGTCAGTTTTAGGACTCCAATTTCATCTGCATGATACTCTTTCCCGGTAGAAACGAACTTAACGAAATCCCCATCATCCAATGATCCGTTAACAATCTTGAAATATGCGATAATTCCACGGAACGGATTGAAAACAGAATCAAAAATAAGAGCCTGCAACGGAGCTTCCGGATCACCATTAGGCGCCGGAATCCTTTCAACGATGGCTTTCAGAATCTCCGGAATTCCTTCGCCGGTCTTGCCGCTTGCCCTTATTATATCCGAAGCGTCACAACCGAGCAAATCCACAATCTGATCCCCTACCTCATCCGGCTTGGCGCTATCCAGATCAACCTTATTCATAACCGGTATGATCTCCAGATCATTTTCAAGCGCCATATATAGATTAGAAATGGTCTGAGCCTGAATGCCCTGAGCTGCATCCACAATCAACAACGCCCCTTCACACGCAGCTATTGAGCGCGACACTTCGTAGGAGAAGTCAACGTGTCCGGGGGTGTCTATAAGATTAAGCGTATAATCCACATCATCCATCCTGTAGTTCATCTGGATGGCGTGGCTCTTAATGGTGATTCCGCGCTCTCGCTCCAGATCCATATCGTCGAGCACCTGCGCTTGCATATCTTTACCGCCTACCGTATTGGTATATTCCAGCAAGCGGTCGGCCAAAGTGCTTTTCCCATGATCAATATGGGCGATTATACAAAAATTTCGGATAGTGGATATATCTGGATTCATATTTCAATAATTGTGGGCATCGTAGCAAAAGTAACGCAAAATTACTCATTTATTCAAACATATGCAAAAAGCCGGCAGGTTAAGAGCTTTTGCCCGACCGGCCGGCGAAATATATGGAATACAGATCAGCAAGATATGCTGGCATCTGATTTTAGAAGTTCCACTGACATGCCACCATTTTCAAATTCGTACATCCGATTGTACGGAAATCCGTCAGATAATTATAGCGGCAGTTGACATACGTCAGAGCTGAATCGAAAGAGACATCAATAGTATTGAGCTGATTGTTGTTGCAGATCAGTCTTTGAAGGAATGTCTGATTGCTGAGATCAAGTGTTGTCAAGTCATTGTAAGAGCAGTCGATAAACGTAAGGTTTGTGCAACCTTCAACACTTAGAGTAGTAAGGTCATTATACGAGCATACAAGATCAATCAGATTATTACAATTGCGGACTCCCAGGGTAGTCATCCGGTTGTCACTGCAAACGAACGTGCTGAGCGAAGGAAGACCGCTGACTATCATTGTTGTGATTTCATTGTCGTCAATATTGAGATTGGCAAGATTCTCAACCCCGAAAAGATTCAAAGATGTCAGCTTATTATAACCACAATAGAGATTCTTAAGATTTTTACAACCTGTCACCAAAAGAGTTTCAATGTGACATCCTTGGCAGTTAAGCGTTTTAAGCGTTGTTGAATTCGACACGTTGAGTTCGACAAACAAATTGTTTGAAACATTGAGATTTTCAATCAATGGAACGGATTCAAGCGACAGATCGGTCAATCTGTTTTTATAAACCGAAATCTTCTTGAGCAACGGACAATTCTGTAGATTAACAGCCGTCAACACATTGCGCGATGCGTTTAATTCGGATAGGGCAGGATCATTGGCAACGCTGATGGTTGTCAGCTTGTTTCTTGAAACATCAACTTTCTTAAGAGCATCAAATCCGGATAGGTCGAGAGCACCCGCAAGATGCTTGTCTTTCCATTCAATAGCAGTCACATGACCATTCTCTATGGTCAGTCCCTCAATGGCAGAAAGATTATTCACATCAGATACTTTAAGGGCATTTGCATTTGTGCCGCCCTTTTCAGCTGTCTGGGTCAGAAAAGCTTTGAGCTGACGGGCTTCACCTTTGTCCAATCTCTGCGCGAAGGCACTCGTGCAACATACAGCAAGTGCAATCAAAAATAAAAGCTTTTTCATAATTATTTGAATAGTTGGGTTAATGTTAATTTTATCATTTAACACCACCTATTCCAAAAAAGTTCTATTTTCTATAAAATTGTTTAACCCGAAGCCG
>CAYTLU010000106.1:0-2576 GCA_964438665.1 uncultured Bacteroides sp. | reverse complement strand
ATCAATATGTTCATGTGTAGTTAGAGTTGACTGATTAGGTCGCAATATTGTTTGGTAACAATATGCTTGGAGTATTTATTTTCAATCTCAGCAAGACCCTTTACTCCCATCTCTTTTAACCGCTCGGGTTTTACAGAATCGAGCCACTTGCAAATCTCGTCAGCCTTTGAACTGACATCTTCGGCTGTGATAATCTTGGCACAGCCTATCTCCTTGAGGAAGTTGACGATGGGTGTATCGTCCGGAGAGCAAACCAATAAAGGCTTTGCACTGGCCATAATTGTATATACCTTTGAGGGAAAGCCCTGGGCTGCAATTTTAGGCTCCATGAATATGTATTGAATATCAGAGAACGCAATGATTTCAGGCATCAATTCGCGCGGTTGATAGTGTAACAGATGAATATTGTCAAGATTGATTGCCTTAATCTTATCTGCTACATAATCACGCATTACACCTCCCCCAATTACATAGTAATCAATCGGCTTGCCTTTGGTTCGTTTGGCAACCTCGATGAGCGTTTCCCACTCTTGAGCCATACCTATATTGCCGGCATAAAGCAACTTCAGATGGTCATTCTCAATAAATATCGTCTTATCAAGATGCGATGTGTCACTTATAGGCCGATATATCTCGGTATCAACAAAGTTCGGAATAATATGAAGTTTACTTGGGTCTTTAAATCGGCCTACTATCGTATTATGGAAGATCTCATCTATAGTTGTGATAGCGGCCGAGTTATTATAAATGTAGCGTTCCATCTTACTCAGCACCTTAAACACCACGCCGGAATCCTTGCCAAGAATATCGGGATATACTTCTTGTACGTTGTATATAACCTTTGCCCCTTTAAGTTTGCCAAGCCAAATGTTTATCAAACCAATAGTTGGGGGTGGAGAAGGAGATAAAATAACATCGACATTCCTGATAAACAGTGCCGAAACGAAAGAAACAATATGCCAATATACAAAGCCAAATAAACGTAAAGCCGTTGATTTGAATTTCTTCTGGGGCACATGATATACGGTAATTCCTTTATAATTGCTCTTTTTCAAAAAGCCCCATAGTTTCCATCTCAACGGCTGTTTTTTCAGTTGAGATTCAACCCTGTTATAATGGGGTGTGGTTGTAAGGACCACGACCTCGTGACCGGCATCTCTAAGGGCTGTTGCGATGTCGCCATACAGATAGCCTGTCGAAACGCCATCCGGATTAAACACGATACTATGAATAAGAACTCGCCCTTTCATAATTTAGAACTTTCTCCAGACCATTTTATTGACCACGCCGGTGTACGGCCTGCACCGAAAAGATGAATTGTTGCCATTCGTTTGCAAATGTGGAATTTATGTTTTACTTTTGCAAAATGAAAATTTGATTTTCATTTTGCAAAAGTTGTAACTTATCTATTTGAATATATGAGATATATCGAGCGTAAAATAAGCGACAAGGTATTGGAATGCAGCAAGTATTACCAAGTTTTGGTAATTACCGGACCGCGGCAGACCGGCAAGACAACTTTGTGCCGTCATCTGTTTAATGAATACTCGTATTATAATCTTGAGGATGTCGCCTTAAGGATGAGGATAGCATCAGACCCGAAAGGTTTTCTTGAAGCATGTGGTCGGCAAGTCATCATTGACGAGGTGCAGCATGTTCCGGAACTCTTCTCGTACATACAGTTGACGGTTGACGATGACGCGGAGAGGCATTTTATACTGACTGGCAGCAACAATTTCGCCATGATGGAGAGCATTACGCAATCTCTTGCAGGTCGTGCGTGTCTGTTCACGCTTATGCCGTTTTCGCTCGGCGAAATTGCCGATATGACAAATGATATGTCGGTTGACGAAATCATGTTACGCGGTTTTTTCCCGGGTACAATGTTGAAAGGAGTTCCGCCCGATTTCTTTTATACAAACTATTATACCACATACATTGAGCGTGATGTGCGCCAAGTCAAGAATATCACCGACATAGGAGCTTTTCAGCAAATGATGCGGCTGATGGCCGGACGTACAGGTTCGGAGATGAATGCTTCAGCACTCGCCGGCGAGACAGGAATATCTGCCCCGACCATACGCAGTTGGAACAGTATTCTCGAGACATCGTATCTGACATATCCGCTCCGACCATATTTTGCCAATATTTCAAAACGACTCGTCAAATCGCCTAAGGTTTATTTTGTCGATACCGGCCTGCTATGCTTTCTGTTGGGCATAAGTTCGCCGGAACAACTTGCCGTGCATCCGCTTCGCGGTGCCGTGTTTGAAAATCTCGCCGTCAACGAGATGCTTAAACATGAGTTTAATTCGGCACATCTGCCACAACTATATTTCTACCGGGAAAATGCAGGGCGCGAGGTCGATATCGTCAAAGAGGAAGCTGGAGTTTTGAGTCTCTTTGAAGTGAAATCGTCATCCACTTTTAATCCGTCATTCGTCGCCAACATGAATTACCTCAAGAAGTTACTGGGTAGTAAAGTAGGCTCGGCCTCTGTGATATATACTGGTGACAATATTCCCCCCGATGTGTATAATTTCAAACAATTTTTTGAGCTATATTAAACAGTCTTT
>CAYTLU010000105.1:0-21492 GCA_964438665.1 uncultured Bacteroides sp. | reverse complement strand
TTCCGGCATGGCTTCCGCAACGGCTTTGGAGCGGTCTGGAATTTCTACCCATGAAAGAAACTGCCGAAAAATGGGTCGAAACAATCAAACGAGACGAAAAACCGGACATTATTATCGGACTGTTTCATTCCGGCAGCGATGCGTCAAAAACAACAGCCGGTTATATTGAGAATGCATCATTGGATATTGCAAGAGAGATTGAAGGGTTTGATGCAATACTAATGGGACACGATCATACCATGTTCTGCGATACCGTGATAACGGCAAACGGCCACACTGTTCAGGTGTTGAATCCGGCCAACAACGCCCATAATGTCGGCGTGCTTACAATCGAGGGGAACAAATCGGATGGATACACGGTGTCCGGCTACCTGAAGAATGTGGATCAACTGCCCCCTTCGGAAGAATTTATCAACCACTTTTCCAACCAATTCAAAACCGTTAAAGATTTTGTGGAGCAAAAAGTAACGACAATTACCGATGACATCTCAACGCGCGATGCTTTTTTCGGGCCATCAGCTTTCATGTCTCTGCTCCATCAGCTGCAACTTGATATTTCCGGAGCTGACATATCAATGGCTGCACCTCTGACATTCGATGGTTCAATAAAGGCCGGAGAGATGCACATTGCTGACTTGTTCACATTATATAAATATGAGAACATGCTATGCACACTAAGGCTGACCGGACAAGAAATAAAAGACTACCTTGAATACTCCTACTCATTATGGACCGACCAAATCACTGACAGCCGACGGCATCTCATCAAATTCGCATCCGACAATCCGACCGAGGCAAACAACAAGCTGAAAAATCCGTCATATAATTTTGATTCTGCATCCGGCATTGACTATACGGTCGATGTCACCAAACCCACCGGAGAAAAAATCACGATCAAAAGATTATCCAACGGTCAGACATTCCACACTGATTCCATATATACAGTTGCTGTCAACTCCTATCGTGCCGGAGGTGGAGGCAACCATCTCACATACGGTGCCGGAATATCGCCGGAAGAACTCAAACGCCGTGTTGTCTCATCGACAGAGAAAGATCTGCGCTACTATCTTATGCAACAGTTGTCGGATCACAATGTCATTTCGCCGGACACAGAACGCAATTGGCAGTTTATTCCGGCAAAAGAAGTGCAAACAGCATCTGAAGCAGACTGGGATCTCCTTTTCAGCCCAACAAGTTCGAAGCATCAGAAATAGGCAAATCCAACATTTTTTGTTAATTTTACAACCGCAATCGAATCCTTGAACTATGGACTCAACCGGAAAATACAAAAAAAACGACGATTCGGATCTGGTGGCTAGACTCCAGAATCCGCAGATGTGCCGCAAAGCATTCGAGGAAGTGATCAGCAGATACTCCGAGCAGCTTTATTGGCAGATACGCCGTATGGTTCAGAGCCATGAGGACACCAATGATATTCTCCAGAACGTATTTCTAAAAGCATGGATGGCGATTGACCAATTTAAAGGGAATGCAAAATTATCCACCTGGCTTCATAAAATAGCTATCAATGAAAGCCTGACCCATTTGGATAAGATGAAACGCCTGAATCAAACTGCCATTGACGATCCTGACTCCTCCCTGATATCTGCAATCGAAGCGGACACGAATATTGATGGCGAGAAACTGAGTGTTGAATTCCGCAAGGCCATCGCCCTGCTTCCGGAAAAACAACGCCTGGTATTCAACATGAGATATTTTGACGAGATGCCCTACGAACAGATTTCAAACATTCTCGGCACTTCGGTTGGAGCTCTTAAAGCATCATATCATCTGGCTGTTAAAAAAATTGAACAATATTTTGACAACCTTGATTAAACCTAATGCATCATTTGCGGTCAAAACAACGAATCTCTTCTTGAAAAACAATATGAAACAGATTGACATACTTAACCAACAGACCGGCAAAAACGCCGGGATGACTGTCCCGGAGGGATATTTTGCTGAATTTAACAAGCGTATGGCAGCTGCCCTTCCGGCACAAGAGTGGGAGCGCGAGAATTCAGACAAGCCTGTTGTCTTGTCTCGGACTCGTTGGCAGCGCATGCGTCCATATGTCTATATGGCGGCAATGTTTCTAGGGATTTGGTGCATGATGAAGATGTTTGATCTGATGAAAACATCCTCATCCGGATCTGATTTGTCAAAAAATCAGATACTGATGTCAGCAATAGACAACGATGCCTTCTACTATGATTATTGCATTTCTGATGTCACAGACACAGAACTTTATGAAGATTTATATGAGCAAGGCGTAGATCCGGAAGACATTTTGCCGGAATAAATAAATTTATCAATTACCCCATTATGAACCGTTTTATCTCAACTATCCTGCTTCTGACCGTCATCAGTATTTCAGCTGCTTTTGCACAAGGAAAAGGCAATGGCCCGCGTGCAAAGTGGATGCATGAAATGAAACAGACAAAACTGGAATATATGTCGAAAGAGCTTTCAATAAAACCGGATCAGAAAGCAAAATTCACAGAAATATATAATGCCATGCAGGCAGAACTCGACAAATTGCACACAGAGACAAATTCTATGCGCAGGAATGTTCAAAAAAATGAAAACGCCACCGATCTGGAATATGAGAAAGCGGCCGAAGCTCTGTTTGAATTCAAACTAAAGGAAGGAACCATTGAAAAGAAATATTTTGAAAAATTCAAAACCGTGCTGACTCCACAGCAACTTTTCCTATTCAAGAGAGCTGAAAAGAAATGGATGAAGGAACTGATGAAGCATAGAAAGAAAAGATAAGCGGGACAACGACATACGCCCGCACCGTATTCCATCGGGACAGATTCCAAAACATTTGGCACTGTCCTGATGTATTTTATAAACAGTTTAACATTAAAACCCAAAATATGAATATCCGACAACTTGCCATATCCATTCTGACAATTGCAACACTATTCTGCTCATTGTCACTATATGCCCGGAAAACTACGGTAAATAAACCTGATTTCGCTTTTCCAAAGACAGTTACACAGCAATCAGAAGCCAATCTTGACAAAGCCTTACGGTCAAATGACGGTCAGCAGATCATAAGATCTTTTATTGATCTAGCCCTGGCGCAAGGCGCAATCGGACAGGACAACATTCCAATGGTGGTAAAACGCATAAAAGAGGTGGCTGAGAATCAAGAATCTCCGGAAACGAAAGCCCTTCTCAATATTCTGCTGGCAAAAATCCATTTGGAAACATATATGCGAAATGACCACACTTATAATTCCCGCTCCATACCGCTAACCCCATTGTCAGAGGACTGGACAGAATGGAGTGGCGAACAGTTCCGCAACGTGATAGAAGAACTATGCAACGAAGCATTGAAAAATAAATCCGCGCTGCAATCAGCCGGTCTGAGCGATTATTCCGACATTATCACCGCCGATAAACAAACATTTGTTTACTACCCGACACTTTATGATTTTATAGCGTCACAAGTTATTGAAATCCGATCCAGACTCTCTTATTTCGGAAATTGCTTGTCGATAACCCTTCTGACCGGAAGAGATGCCTATATTCTCAAGCCTCGCTATGTTGCAAATAACAAAAACATAAAAGCGATCCTCGATATCTACGCCGACTTGCTAAGTTTTCACGCCACCGATACAGCACCTCTTATCAATACAGACATCGAACGCATCAAATTCATCTGTGAAAACATCTATTACGTGCAGGAAACGAATGCAGAAGAACGCAAGAAAGCGTTGCTGATGAATTTGTATGACGAATATCGCGAGCGCACAGAGTATTCCGGCGATATTCTTAATGTCATGGATATAGATGATGACAAAAAATGCTATGACATGCTTAATGCGTTTCTTGCAAAGTATCCTTCATATTGGCGGAGAGAATGTCTGAAAAATATAATTACACGTCTCAGCCAGCCGAGTCTGTCATGCTCAGCACCGGCTGGAGCAACTCCTGGCAAGCCGATAAAAATACAAGTCAAAGCGACTAATGTCAATAGCTCTATACTTACAATATATCGTGCTGATGACGCGAAAATCAAACCGATAGAATCCGGAATCGTTTTCCGTGGAGCAAATGCTGTTCCGGTAAAGTCAATGACTCTAAAATTCCCTGGAGAAACACCATTTACATGTGATACCGTTGTGTCCGTGACTCTTCCGGAATACGGATGTTATTTCGCATCCCTGACAATGCCCGGTGACAAACCGGCAGCCAACCAATATTTTGAACTTATCCGCTGCACGGATCTGGCAACAGCTTCGTCAAACTCTTCCTCACCGGTCTTGATTGTTTACAATCCGTTGACCGGCCAACCTGTTGAAAAAGCTACATTGTCCGAATATGACAACGATGACCAAAAACGCATGACCGTAGGCATGACCGACAAAAACGGATTCATGCCATGTCCTGCCAAACTGCGTGACTACAAGAGCCTTTACCCCTCAAAAGGGAAAGATCTTTACGGCTTCCCGATTTCATTCAACCGCTACATAAAAAATACAGAGCAGCTAAGAATCGAAAACAACGCATATTGCGATCTGCCTGTGTATCATCCCGGAGACACTGTTCGATGGGTTAACATCATCTATGGATACTCACAATCGGAACGAAAACTGCTGCCCGGACAAAAAATGCGTGCGGTGCTACATAATGCCAACTATATAGCCATCGATACGATTGAAGCCGTCACAGACCGCTTCGGACGGATCGAGAGTTCTTTTGCTATTCCCGAAGGAGAACTGACCGGTGATTACACCATATCATTCCATCCTATCGATTACGATCCGGAGGTCTCGCCCATACTTCTTGACCGGCTGAATTTTATGGTATCGGATTACAAAATGCCTACGTTCAAAGTCTCAATTTCAAACGTTGTTAATGACATGCCGGCCAAAGGAGCCGTGACATTGCATGGACGCGTGGAGACTTACTCCGGCATGGGACTTGGCGAAGTCAATCTGACTCTGAATCTATCTGTCGGTCCATTTTCATTCCGGTATTCGTCAAATTCAGTCGATTTCTACTCAACAACTGCAACAAGCCTGCCCGACGGCTCTTTCTCAATTGAGCTTCCGGCAGAACTGTTTGACAATTCACCGATGCCCGGAGGTAGATATTCCGCCCGATTGACGGCGATGTCATCTTCGGGAGAGAGTCAGGAGACCACACGCTATTTCACACGCGGGGCTGCATATATCATCGAAGCCCATGTCAATGATAATAGCGATGCCATAGATGCTTCAAAAAGCATCAAAACCAAGATCTCCGTATTGGACGGAATGATGAAACCGGTTGTGATGCCGTTAATTCTAAAGATTACGGACGCATCGGCCGACACAATCGTTGCACGCATTCCGGTTAGCTCAGCCGACAGCACACTGAATTTGTCCGCCATCCCATCCGGAGAATATGATTTTGAGTTTACACCTGCCGACAAAGAAATCAACTCATCGCCGGCCACACTAAGCGATATTGTCCTGTACAGGCCGAATGACCGCAAATCTCCGGTTGACGATCCATTGTGGCTCGCACAGAACAGCCGGACACTGAACCTACAACCGGGAGAAAAAACAAAAATAACATACGCTGTGCCTGAAAACGGTTCGTATGTCCTTTACACACTCTCATCCGGAACAACTGTCATTGAGCAGAAATGGCTCACCGCAAATGCCGGTGTGCATCAGATAGAGATAACAATGCCGAAAAACATACAAAATGCGACCATCACACTTATGTCATGCCGCAATTTCCGTTCTGTATCGCGCAGCGTCAACCTCCAGTGTCCGGAGCCGGAAAAAGATCTGCGTATAATCTGCGAGACTTTCCGCAACCGCATTATCCCGGGCGATGAAGAAACATGGACATTCCGGACAGTGGATGGTAACGGATCTTCCCGCGAATCCGCCATGATCCTTGGAATGTACAATAGCGCTCTTGATGCGATTATCTCCACGACATGGGGCATTGATTTTCGCCAACCGTATTTGGGATCTTGCGACATAAATCTTCCGTTCCATATAAATTCGTTTGTTTCATATCAAACCAATCTTCGCAAATATCAGTTGAAGTCCAGGAAATGCCCTCAGTTAACCATCCCCGAACTGAACACTTACGGACGCTCTTTTTATCCGGTCCACATTCACCGCTACCGCAACATGATTATGAGGCAAAGCGCAACAGAGAAGGCCTACCGGGAATCACCCATATCATCCGCAGACAAGGCTGTTGAATTAGCGGAAATAGCGGAAGATGAAGCAATCGAACCGTCACAGGTTGCATTAGCCGGCAGTATTACCGCAAGCGAAGAGTCTGGTAGCGAAGCGATTATTGATCATGAAGCTGATGTGACTGCCTACGACAATCAGGATTCCGGACAAACGGTTCAAGCGGAAGAACCCTTCTCTTACCGGGAAAATAATGTGACAACTGCATTCTTCCGTCCAATGCTTGACACGGACTCCGAAGGACGGCTCTCATTTACATTCCGTGTACCCAACGCGAACACCACATGGAAGCTCCAGGCTCTTGCCTATACCGACAAGTTGTCATCAACTGCCTTACGGCAAATGGTTTTAGCCAACAAACCGATAATGGTAACCCCAAATCTGCCACGCTTCATGCGCTCGGGTGATAAAATGACAATAAATGCTCTCATCCTGAACAATTCGGACAAGGATCAGACAGTAACAACGACAATTGAGATATTCAATCCTGCAACAAAGCGTATTATCGATTCACGTGACACTATTGTCACCATCGCGCCAAACACAACATCAACAGCGTCGATACAATTGACCGCGCCGCTGACTGATGCGGCAATAGGCTATCGCATCAAAAGCAGCACCGACCGATATGCCGATGGCGAACAGGCCTTGATTCCGATACTGAAATCTGTAACTCCGGTAATCGAAACGATTCCGTTCTACATTTCTCCTGATTCTGCCCGCTACTCAATGACTCTTCCGAAACTCAGTGGCGATGCGGTTGTCAATCTACAGTATTGCGACAATCCGATATGGTATTCCGTCACGGCACTTCCAGGCTTACGCTCTGCCGCAATATCAACCCCGACCGATGCAGCATCGGC
This sequence comes from uncultured Bacteroides sp., assembly GCA_964438665.1. Lineage (GTDB taxonomy): Bacteria > Bacteroidota > Bacteroidia > Bacteroidales > Muribaculaceae > Paramuribaculum. The sequence goes on along the minus strand of CAYTLU010000105.1, from coordinate 14,411 downwards.
TATCTTCTCCGCCGCAGTCGCTGAAGGCATTATGCGTCAGAACCCCATTATTGCCAACGCGCTGCACGAATGGATGTCAAGCGACAGAAGCGACTCGACACTCGTTTCGATGCTTCAGCGCAACTCCGATCTGAAAACGATGCTTCTGCAAGCCACACCTTGGGTTGTGGATGCGATGTCAGACACCGAACGCATGGAACGCCTGGCTCTCCTCTTTGACAAGAATGAAATAGAGAATGTATATTCTTCGGCTGTTGCAACACTCCGCAAACTTCAGCGCAACGGTGGCGGATGGGCATGGATAGATATGTGTAATGATGCATCAGAATGGGCCACAGGCAACGCATTGTATATTCTCGGCTATCTTAACCGGCTCGGGTATCTGCCGGACAACAAGCAACTCAATTCAATGATTGGCGAAGCTCTCTCCTGGCATCAGAAAGAGACAGAGAAGGCCTACCGGAAATATCCCAAAGACAGCTATTATGAATATCTGCAAATTCGTGACCTATGGCCTGAATATAAGCCTTCTTTGACAGGTAAAACGATAATCAATAAAGAAATCCAGAAAATTGTCAAAAACTGGAAGTCATACGATATCGCAAATAAAGCCTGCTGCACTACTCTGCTATATCACAACGGATACAAAGCTCTTGCAAAAAAAATGCTCGCTTCCATTCGGGAATTTTCAGAATCATCACCGACCAAAGGAATGTGGTGGCCATCAACCGGCGATGTCTATGGCGGACAGCTCATTCAACTTAGCATAGCCGCAAATGTTCTTTTGGCAATTCACGAAATTGAGCCTGAAAGCCCCGACATCAACAGCATCCGCCAATGGCTCATCTTGCAAAAAGAAGCACAGAACTGGGGCGTGGGATCAATGCCTTCACAGATTATAACAGCTATCCTCACCACATCCCCGAAATGGATTGAAAAAGCAGGAACCACTACCGTAAGCATTAATGGCAGACCGTTGGATATATCTTATTCGGACGCAACACTAGGTTATTTCCGCGCAAATATATCCAACTTGAATCCATCGGAAGCAACATTGACGATCGAAAAATCAAAATTGTCTCCGGCATGGGGCGCCGTATATTCACGCTCAATAGAAACAATGACCGATGTCAAACCATCATCATGTGAGGCTGTCAGCATAGAAAAGCGCATGTATCGCCAAGTTGAATCCGGATGGAAAGAAGCATCATCCCTTAAAGTTGGCGACAGAGTAAAAATCCAACTGCTCATCCACGCCAACCGGGATATGCAGTACATGGCTATCGATGATGACCGCGCCGCCTGTCTCGAACCTGTTGAGCAGCTTCCCAAGCCCATTTATGCCGAAGGGATATGTTTTTACAGAGAAAACCGGGATGCATCGACAAATATGTTTGTGACAAATATGCCGAAAGGCACATATCTACTCGAATATGAACTATGGGTTAACAATGCCGGTGTATTTTCTTCCGGAATTGCAACAATTCAAAGCCAATACGCGCCTCAGCTATCAGCCCACTCATCCGGATCAAAAATAACAGTAGCTAATTAATAATCAATATGTTTCCTCCTATTATTAATAATATAAATGTTTAGCAATACCGCATTAATCGGGTTTCGCTCAAAAAATATCAGTTAAATAGGGTTAAAATTACATTTGATGTCTTGTATAATAAAATTAATCTACATACCTTTGCAACAGTTTTTCATGGTATTAGATTTAAGGTAAGAAGATTATTCGTCGTGATGACGAGTAATTTTTTTTTTGAACCTATCCGACCATTATATTTCCTCAATCAAAACAGAATATAATAGGGCGACATCCCATCCAAATTCAGCATTAGCCCTAGCAAGCGGGATGACTGGAGCACAGCTGTTTAATATATTTTAACTCAACAAACATTCTCTGCATTTTGTCATTCATAAGAAAAACTCTACCTTTGCACTCACAAAACCACAATGCGGGGTGGAGCAGTGGTAGCTCGTTGGGCTCATAACCCAAAGGTCGTAGGTTCGAGTCCTGCCCCCGCTACCAAGAAAGAGATGTGCCGAACGGTTCATCTCTTTTTGCATATTACATAGCGCGACTCACTATTTTTTTCGTAAATTTGTGGATACTAATAAATATACTTATGAACACCAAGACATTCGCAATGACATTTCTATCAGTTTTCGCTCTGCAATGTGGAGCGGCAGAAAACATCATATATCCTAAAGCGCCTGAAGACGCGACTGTTACAGACAATTATTTCGGAACAATTGTAAGTGACCGCTTTCGTCCTCTCGAAAATGACACCGCAGCGACAACACTTGAATGGGTAAAAGCCGAAAATAAAATCACGGAAGATTATCTCAAATCCATACCGTTCCGCAATCAGATTCGCGAACGTCTTACAAATTTATTGAACTATAAAAAGACCGGACTTCCGTGGCGAGACAATGACGGCCGATATTATTTCTTCGAAAATGACGGACTCAGAAATCAGGCCTTACTTTACCGATCGGATAGCTTAAACAGCTCGCCAGAGCTATTCCTCGACCCCAACACACTGTCAAAAGACGGCACAGTGGCCTTGACCGGAGTATATCAAAGTCCTGACGGCAAATATACAGCATATAAAATCTCCCGAAACGGTTCTGACTGGACTGAAATTTATTTGCTCGACACGGAATCGGCCACCCTCCTCCCCGACCATATTGAATGGGCAAAATTCACATCACCCCAATGGTGGGGCAACGGATTCTTCTACAGTGCATACCCTCGTCCAGAAAACGGCAAGGAATTTTCCAACGCCAATGAGAACCACCAAATCTACTATCATAAGATAGGCACACCGCAGTCGGAAGACAAGCTGATTTATGAAGATCCGGCAAATCCGTTGCATTTCCACTCCCCTTATGTGCCTGAAGGCGAAGACTATCTATTTGTCATTGGCTCCGGAGAAGGATTTGGAGAGTCAATAATGGTCAAAGATCTCAAGAAAGCAGATTCACAATGGACAGTTATTGAACCGACTCAGGATTATACAATAAGTCCCATCGGGATGATCAATGACAGAATATACTTCCTGACCTCCGCAAATGCTGAAAAATATTGCCTGATGGCAGCCGATATAAATGCCCCTCAACGCGAAAACTGGATCACAATAGTGCCTGAATCGGATCATGTCCTTACAAACGCCTTAATTTCCGGTGACAAACTATTGCTGTCTTATATGATTGATGCCGCTGATCATGTATTCATTCACGATCTTAACGGAAAGCGTCTTAGCGAAATAAAGATGCCGACATTCGGTTCTGTAGGGCTATGGGCCTCAAAAAAATATCCGGATGAGATTTTTTACAGTTTCACTTCATTCACATCTCCCGCAACACGATATGCTTACGATCCGGCCACCGGAGAAAGCTCAGTTATCGGCAGAGCGCAAATCAATGGCGTGAATCTTGATGACTACGCAACAGAACAGGTGTTCTATGCCTCAAAAGATGGGACAAAAATACCAATGTTCATAACATATAAGAAAGGTCTGAAAAAAGACGGCAAGAACCCGACGCTCCTTTATGGCTATGGCGGTTTCAACATCTCACTTACTCCAGGATTCTCGGCCCAACGCATGCTATGGCTTGAAAACGGAGGCATATATGCCCAGCCTAATTTAAGAGGTGGCGGTGAATATGGTGAAGCATGGCACAAAGCCGGAACAAAACAAGAGAAAATAAATGTGTTTGATGATTTTGCAGCTGCGGCAGAATATCTGATCAATGAAGGCTGGACCAGCCCCGATTATCTGGCTATTCAGGGCGGAAGTAATGGGGGCTTACTGGTTGGAGCCACTGTCAACAGCCATCCGGAACTGTTCCGCGTTGCAATCCCGCAGGTCGGCGTAATGGATATGATGCGCTACCATCTTTTTACTATCGGATGGAACTGGGCTCCGGACTACGGCACAAGTGCAGATTCAAAAGAAATGGCCGACTATCTGCTGTCATATTCACCACTCCATACAATAAAAAACAACGGAGTACCCTACCCTGCAATACTTGTCACAACGGCGGATCATGATGACCGTGTTGTTCCGGCACACTCTTTCAAATATGCCGCACAACTTCAGGCATCCGATACAGGCAACGCCCCGAAACTCATCCGCATTGACACAAACGCCGGACATGGCGCGGGGAAACCCACCTCTAAGATAATTGATGAACAGACTGATATTTATTCATTTATTTTCAAAAATATTGGGATTTCGCCCAAGAACATCCATTGATGTATAAGGATCATATATTAACAGCAACATTGAAGATCATTTTCGCAGCATCAATCCTTAGCGTAATGCTGACAGGATGTTTCACCGGTGTTGAGAACACTCCGCGCATCACCGACAAGGATGTGCGGAAACAGGTTGTTGAATCAAAGCCTGAGGACTCATACCTCGAAGAAATAAAACAACAGAATATCTCATCCGATTTCAAAGAGGGCAAGCCCTGGGTTATTGTTGATTCAAAATTCAAACTTCTTCTTAACCCTGAAATTCAAGACATCAATATCAAAAAGGGAGACACCATTCGGTTTAAAAAATTTGAAGAAGCCGTAACCATCACAGGCGACCGTGTAGCAGAAATACACCTCGCCACTTCCAACGGCGAGACAATCGCTTATCGTACGTCAATCGACTTTAACAAGATACAAACCGGCTATCCGGTGACAATTCCGTTCACTGTCGATCTTGATCTCGTTGACAAAGTCAGGAATAAAATGCTTGGGCAGAAATACTATATCGAAACGCGGACCCGCTACGACATGAACGACCAAATATACTATGGCCGAAGATTTGTACCGGTTACAATATGCTCGGTTGATTATGGCAATGAATATTATCCGATTCGCCTAACAGCCACAGAGCAAAACGGACAATCGTTCAGACTTTACATGTCTATCGGTCCGGAAAGCCGGATGCCGCGCAAATTTTCCGCACTTTTCTCCATCTCTGACCCACGCCTCAACTATCCGGACATTCTTCCGGAGACATGGCAGAAGATTGTTGAAGGGAAAGTGGCTGCCGGCATGACTCGTGACGAGTGTCGTCTCTCCCTCGGAAGTCCGGACAATGTCGATCGGCAGGCCGGATATAGTTCTGTGCGCGAAATATGGACTTATAATAATGGCTGTTACCTATTGTTTCTTGACGGCATACTTGAGACATTCCGACAATAGATGACAAGAAACAAACACATCAAAATAATCCGATATGCGTCTGACATTCTTAGGCACGGGAACATCGACAGGAGTCCCTCAGATTGGATGCAATTGCGCAGTATGCAGATCGTCTGATCCACGCGACAAACGGTTGCGCACATCTGCCCTTGTCGAAGTTGATGACAAACAACTGCTGATTGATTGCGGCCCGGACTTCCGTCAACAAATGCTCCGCATCGACGGGCCGAATCCGGACGCATTGCTTGTAACCCACTCCCATTATGATCATCTCGGGGGTATTGATGATCTGCGCCCATACTGCATATCGCATCCGTCAGGATTCCCGATTTATTGCCGTCCGGATGTGGCCCGCGACATCCGGATAAAGATGCCATATTGTTTTCCTCCACATCTCTATCCGGGAGCGCCTACATTTGCGATAACCGAAATATCGGAATCAGAATTCAGCGTGGACGGCATTCCGGTAACGCCGCTGCCGGTGATGCACAACGAACACTACCGGATTAACGGATACCGGATCGGCAATCTATCTTATATAACAGACTGCAAAATATTCCCGGAATCGTCTTTTAAATTGGCAGAAGGCACAGACACACTTGTCCTGAACGCCTTGCGACACGAAATGCACCCATCCCATCTTAATATTCTGCAAGCGTTGGAAATTATCAGTCGAATAAAACCGCGCATGGCATATCTCACCCACTTCTCTCACCAGATTGGTCGGCATACTGATATTTCCAGGACACTCCCCGACAATATCAAGATGGCCTATGACGGATTGACCATCGAAATACCATGACCGTTATGTCAATCTGCCGGCAGCATACGGTCATCCCCTAATAAAACTCATTCCCCAAAATAAAACAGACGTGCCATATTGCATCTGCAACTACGGCACGTCCGGATTTTTATTTCTGACAACGTCTCTTTACAACTGCGATTCAGGATCCAGATTTGCGCTTTCAATATCTTTGAAATAGCGATAAGTCCCGACCTTCAGTTCATCGCAAGCAGCATCATCGGCAACAATTATTGCCTTGGGGTGCATCTGGAGAGCAGAAATGGTCCACATCTGGGATATACCGCCTTCAACTCCGTGACGAAGCGCACGCGCTTTATTATGACCATTGACAATAAGCATCACGCTTTTTGCAGCCATAACGGTTCCCACGCCGACCGTAAGCGCCGTTTTTGGAACGAGATCCACATTATTGTCAAAGAAACGTGAATTAGCTATAATAGTGTCATGAGTCAAGGTCTTCATGCGAGTCTTGGATGTCAAAGATGATCCGGGTTCATTGAAAGCAATATGTCCGTCAGGGCCTACACCACCCATGAACAAGTCAATACCTCCATAAGAAGCTATCTTGGCTTCATATGCAGCACATTCCGCCTCTGGATTCTCAGCATTCCCATTCAGAATATTTACATTTTCCGGCAAAATATCAATCTGATTGAAGAAATTCGTCCACATGAACGTGTAATAGCTCTGCTCGTGATCTCTCGGGATTCCACAATATTCATCCATATTGAATGTCACAACATGTTTGAATGACACTTTCCCTTCTTTATTCAAGCGGATCAACTCGCGATACATGCCAAGAGGAGAACTGCCGGTCGGACATCCGAGTACAAACGGATGCTCTGCTGTCGGATTTGCTTCATTAATTCTGGCGGCAACATAGCGTGCTGCCCACTGCGACACCTTGTCATAATTGGGTTCGATGATGAGTCTCATGGAATTATCTAATATAATTGGTTAAAAATTAATTCTAGTGCAAAGTAACTAAATAGACCTGAGTTTCACAATTTTTTTAAACCAAAATCACCAATCTCTCACCTTCAATAAAATCAAATGACTCTCGTCCGGAAAAAATATAAAATAATAGGTCAAAATTAGAGCCGATTTATTTCATTTTATGTCATAAAAAGGTATCTTTGTAGAAAAATTTACAATCTCATCATGAAAACCAATCTTAGTTCCCAAATCAAACTCGACCAGATTCCAAGTCGATATTACAATCCCAAGGGCGAGATAGAATTAACCGCCCTGACGAGAGAGGAAAAAGTTTATACCAGAATTTTTGAAACAGTAGTTGAAGGCAGTGCATATCTCGCTGATAACATTGCCAGCTACATCAAACGTTATGTCAGCGAAAAAGGCAAATGCGTTTTGGCTCTCGGCGCGGGGAACAGCACTCATAGCGTCTATAACGAGCTTATAAAACTTTATGAAGACGGAAAAGTCAACTTTGAGAATGTCATAGTCTATAATATAAGCGAGTTCTTCCCCCTGATGCCGGAAGGCCCCAGCACAATGAAGCGGCTCAATGAAGTTTTGCTGAAGCATATCAACATCAAGCCCGAGAATGTGCGCACAATTGATCCGGCTGTCACCAAGGAAAACATGTATGAATACTGCAAAGCCTATGAAAAATCAATAGCTGACGAAGGCGGAATTGACATTACCGTATGCGAAGTTGGCGCTATCGGCTCTTTGGCATTCAATGAACCGGGTAGCACGGCATCAAGCCTATGCCGCCTCGTTCTTCTAGGCAGCGAAGCCCGCCACATCATTTCTTCAGACTATAAGGTTGAAGATGTTCCGACAACAGCTATCACCCTTGGAATTTCAAATCTTCTTTCGGCACGCCGCATCGTGACAATGGCCTGGGGTGAGAACAATGCCGCCATTATAAAGAAAGCAGTTGAAGAACCGGCTTCGGTCAGTGTTCCCGCATCATTCCTTCAGGGGCATCCGCATGCGAAAGTCGTTGTTGACCTTCCCGCATCTGAAGATATGACAAGAATAAGCCAACCTTGGAAAGTCACCTCATGCGAATGGAATGACAAACTGATCCGCCGTGCAATCGTATGGCTTTGCGAAATGACCGGAAAACCGATCCTCAAACTGACTGACAAAGACTACAACGATTGGGGCCTCGGCGAGCTTCTTGCTCTGTATGGATCAGCCTACAATGTCAATATCAAAATTTTCAATGATCTTCAGCACACAATAACCGGATGGCCCGGAGGCAAACCTAACGCTGATGACACCTACCGTCCCGAACGTGCCAATCCCTATCCCAAACGCGTAATTGTGTTCTCGCCTCATCCCGATGATGATGTAATCTCAATGGGCGGAACGCTGAAGCGTCTCGTTGACCAGAAACATGATGTGCATGTTGCATACGAAACATCAGGCAACATTGCTGTGGGCGACGAGGATATGATGCGTTATTTCCTTATGATGGACAAGATAGCTCCGATGTTCGGATTCAAGACAGAAGGCTATGACAATCTCTCCAACGGAGTCCGCCAATTCGTCTCTCAAAAGAAAGCAGGCGAAATGGATTCTGCCGACATCCGCGAGATCAAGACAATGATCCGTCAGGCAGAAGCTACAATAGCTTGTAATTATATAGGTGTCAAGCCACAGAATATCCACTTCCTCCGCTTGCCATTCTATGAAACAGGAACAATCAAGAAAGGCGACCTGTCAGAAGCCGACATTGAAAAGGTGAAAGAGTTGCTGGCTGATGTCAAACCTCATCAGATTTTTGTTGCCGGCGACCTTGCCGATCCGCATGGCACGCACCGCGTATGTACGGATGCCGTACTGGCCGCACTCTACGAACTTCGCAACGAAGACTGGATGAAAGACTGCCGTATATGGATGTATCGCGGAGCCTGGGCTGAATGGGAAATCGACCATATCGAAATGGCTGTGCCGATTTCGCCTGAAGAATTACGATTCAAGCGCAACTCAATCCTCAAACATCAGAGCCAGATGGAAAACGCGCCATTCCTTGGCGATGACGACCGTCTGTTCTGGCAGCGCGCCGAAGAGCGCAATCGCGCAACAGCCCAACTTTATGAGAACCTTGGTCTGGCATCATACGAGGCAATGGAAGCCTTTGTTGAATATCACCCGATAAAAGACTAATTATTACCGATAAAAAGAACTGCACCGCAATCGTTATTGAAAGCGGTGCAGTTCCTTTTATGTGTATCCGTAATTATTTTCCTATCGGAGATTGGCGCGTTTCAGAAGGACGGCCTCACTTCCTTCAGCATTGCGCAACAACGCTGAATTAGCTGACTCTCCCGGCATAACAGTGACTACCGTCGCCAATGCGCTTAACAACGATTGCTCCGTAGCGATATCCGGACACGTCATTCGGGTTGTAACAATATCCGAAATTAAAACAGAGTTGCTGACAGCCGGATTGACCGTCAGTTTGCCATTAAGCGTGTTGCATCCGGCATTGCCGTGGATCGAATGTTCCGCCAGATCAAAAACAAGTCGGATATTCAAATCCTTGTCAACACTTTTTCCGGATATAGACACAACGTCCCAAGCGCCATTTAGCATCTCACTTTCAAACTTGCTTAATGTCAACATCGGCTTACCTGCCCGATTCATCATACGCAGAGTATATCCTCCTCCGGCCTTCTCAATAGAATAGCTGCTAACACTGTCAAGAGCCTGTTTGAATCCCATCTCATAAACCGCGCCTTCACACATTCTCATAGTTGAGACAAGCTCTGAGCAGAGCTTCATCTCTCCGCCGGGTGTAACGGCATAATTCCCATTCAGATAGTTGCAGCCATCATAGGCATAGCATCTCACTCCAAAAGGATTAGTCGGATCTTCTCCAAATTCAACATACGGACGATCCATCCCCTGTACAGCCAATCCATTGACATCCGTAGCTGTCCATGTCCCCAAAAGCACCTTTTGCATCATATCCTTTGTTTGACTCAATATTTCGGTCTTCTCCACGCCGGTATCTGTAACCGCGACCTGCCGCTTTGCAGAATTGCATCCGGATGCCATAACAACTGCAATAGCAGCAGCAAACGATAGATAGGTTGACTTCATACTTGATATATATTTTTAAATTAATATGTTATTAGACTCTCCTATTTATAAAAGGATTAAATCAAAAAAAGTTCGCAAATTCAGATTAAACGATGTAAATTCATGACAAAGATAAGAATTTACCGCCATCTAATTTAAAATTATAGTACTTTTGCATCGTATTTCAGCAAAATATTATATGTCTATGTTCTGGAAATTATTTTCCACATTCTTCAAGATAGGAGCGTTTACGTTTGGCGGCGGATGGGCAATGATTTCAATAATAGAGAAAGAGATTGTTGAACACCACAAGTGGATTGATAAAAAAGATTTTCTCGACCTGCTGGCCGTAGCCCAATCCCTACCGGGCATTCTTGCCGTCAATATTTCCGTTGCCGTTGGCGATAAGGTTAAAGGACTAAAGGGCAGCATGATGGCTGCACTCGGTACGATACTCCCCTCTTTTATCATAATATTGGCAATCGCCATATTCCTGACACCGGATATAATCAAATCAAATCCGACAATTACGGCGATATTCAAAGGAATCCGACCGGCAGTTGTGGCTCTGATCATCGCGCCGGTAATCACATCGGCAAAAGCAGCCGGGATCACATGGCGAACAATTATCATACCAACAGCTGTCGCGCTATTAATCTGGTCGAAGATCCCATACATTTCCAATCCTATCATATATATCATTCTGGGAGCTATCGGTGGCTATATATGGTTCACACACCGTAAGATTAAAGACGCACAGACTAATGAAAGGAGGACGCAGCAATGATCTATCTGAAACTTATATGGGGTTATCTCCAGATTGGACTGTTTGGGTTCGGCGGCGGTTACGCAATGCTGTCTTTGATAGAGAGAATCATAGTTGGCAATGGATGGATCACACAGCAAGCGTTCACTGATATTGTGGCCATATCACAGATGACACCCGGCCCGATCGGCATAAATTCAGCAACTTATATCGGTTATGCCGCTCCTGGCATCGCATCCCCCGAGTTCGCGACACCATTATTTGGAATAATCGGCTCTATTGTCTGCACACTTGTTGTAGTTGTCCCATCTTATCTGCTCACGCTCTACGCAAGCCATTTTATAGCCCGACATCAAGAAAGCGCCTATGTCAAGGGCGTATTCTCCGGACTGCGACCTGTTGTAGTAGGGTTGATTGCATCTGCGGCTCTTCTGCTTATGAATTCTGCCAACTTTGGAACGGAAACAACCGAAGTCATCACATCCATATCAATCTGTGTAGTTGCTTTCATTATGGTCTATTTTATGAAATGGCATCCCATATTAGTGATCACCCTGGCCGGTCTGGCCGGTTATATATTGTATTAATTGCCACACAATGGATTATCAAGAAACCGTCAATTTCCTATTCAATCAGCTTCCCGCATTCGAACGGAGTGGCGACACCGCATATAAACCGGGATTACAGGTAGTTACCCGGCTTTCAAATGCATTCGGGACTCCACATAGCAAAATCAGGACCATCCATGTGGCCGGAACAAACGGAAAAGGGTCAACGTCACATACACTCGCAGCGATTCTACAATCCGCAGGATATCGCGTGGGGCTGTTCACATCGCCGCATCTGGTTGATTTCCGCGAACGCATCCGCGTGAATGGGCAGATGATTCCCCGACATGCCGTGACAGATTTTGTCAAACGCTATCAGGAGAAAAAACTTGGCATAAATCCCTCATTCTTTGAACTGACCACGGTCATGGCTTTTGAATATTTTGCAGATCAAGAGGTTGATATCGCAATAATCGAAGTCGGGTTAGGAGGGAGACTCGACAGCACAAATATCATAACGCCCATCCTCTCCATCATAACCAACATATCTTTGGACCATACCTCTCTGCTTGGAAACACGGAAGCAGAAATAGCCCGGGAAAAAGCCGGAATAATAAAGCCCGGCGTGCCTGTCATAATTGGAGAAGCCGATAACAGCGATGTTAAAGCAGTCTTTCAAGAAATCGCATCTCAAAACAAAGCTCCGATCATATTTGCCAAAGATGTTCCGGAAATAAAATCCGCAATCAAGACTTGCAATGGTTTTGATTATGTCACAACCAACTACGGATTGATTCATGGCGAATTGGGCGGGGACTATCAACCTCTGAACTCAGCAACCACCCTTTGTGCGGTTTCAAAGTTGAATGATCTGGGCTTTTCGATCGGAAAAGAAGCTATTGCCAATGGGTTTCAAAATGTCTGTATGCTGACCGGTCTGGCCGGACGGTGGATGAAACTTTGCGACAAGCCGCTGGCAATCTGTGACACCGGACATAATCCGGGCGGATGGGAAATAATCAGCAAGCAAATTGCTGCGCAATCGGGCAAAAAGCACATCATAATCGGATTCGTATCAGACAAAGATGTTGATTCAATCCTAAAGCTAATATCGAATCTGTCTGCCGACAGCCAATTTTATTTCACCGCGCCACACAATCATCGCCGACTGGAAGCCACTGAACTAAAAACAATGGCCGACAGATATGGACTGCATGGCGATGCCTACCGGAATGTGGGAGATGCATATAAAAAAGCCCTCGCCGTTGCCGGCAAGGGTGACTTTGTGTTTGTTGGCGGAAGCAATTATCTGATTGCAGAATTATTGGAATCACTCCATTAAAACGAGCGCCATAAACGACTATTAATCAAGCGTCATTTTGAAGCAATGGTCTCAATTTCAACCAACACCTGCTTTGGAAGCTCCTTGACAGCCACAGCAGAACGAGCCGGGAACGGTGATGTGAAATTATTTGCATAGACTTCATTCATCGGAACAAAAAGACTCATGTCGGCTAAGAATACCGTCGTCTTGACAACATTATCTATCGTCATACCGGCCTCTGCAAGAATAGCCTTTATGTTGGCTATCGACTGTTCGGTCTGAGCTGTAATTCCTTCAGGAATCTCTCCGGTTTCCGGATTTACGGGAATCTGACCGGAAATAAACAATAGGTCTCCGACTGCAATAGCCTGACTGTAAGGCCCGATTGCTCCGGGAGCTTTCGTAGTAGCAATTTGCTTTTTCATCATGAATTCAATATTAAATTAATTGTGTTTGGAAATTTTTTATTTAGCAACCGCATCAATGGATATATCTATTATCCTGACTTCAGCAACCGCTTTATCAGTTGATTTGCAGAACTCCGAATATATCTTGTCGATTTCAGCGTATGAATCGTTAAAGTTCGGTATGAAGTCACTGCTGCCGTGATTCCGCATCCGACCTACAACCTCTGCAACCGTCAGATCTGTAACATCCACAGCCGGCTGAATGGCCCGATCACCGGCTTCCTTCCCTGCATTATCAATAAAATTCACAAGCCCCATTTCTTTTAGCCTAACCGCTTCAGGGGTTATAAGATTCAGGGGCAGACGATAGGCCACGGAGATCTGACTGAGCGTAAGTGCCGGCAAGGATGCCCTAAACCGTTGTGCAATGATGGCCATCAACACCAAAGTGGTGCGCGTGCGGTATGAAAATGATATATTCTTGATATTATCTCCAAAATTAAACTCCCCGATATTCTGCATGGCATAACACAGCACACCGCCGGTCAGCGTAAACAGCCAAACCAACTGCATCCATATCAAAAACAACGGCAGAAACGAGAAGCTGCCATAAATGGCATTGTATTTGGCAACATATAGCTGACCATTCATAAAAAGCCACTGCAATACAATAAACGCAGTGCCGACAAGCGCACCCGGGATGATTGCATTGCGGAATCTCACCTTAGTATTGGGGACAAGCATATATGTTCCGGCAAAAAACAGCCATGTCAAAACCAAGCCAAGCACATCAAACAATGTCTCTATTGCCGGTTTCACGAAACTGAACGGCAGCAAATTCGACAATGATGTGCTCATAAAGATAGTAATACCATTTGAGCATATCATAAGAATCGGGAGCAACAGTATAATTGCCAGATAATCCGTTGTCATGCGCCAAATCGACCGTCCTTTGGCGATCTGCCAAATATCATTGAACATCGTCTCGATTGAACGAATGAGAGATACGATCATCCACAACAAAAAGACTACACCGACTCCTACAAACAAACCGCCGGAGGCCTGCGACAGATATGAATCGACAAAGCCAAAGGCCGTTGTCAAAGCCTGCTGCTGAGAGGGGAACTGCTTTATAAGCGACTCCATTATCAGGTTTTGCAACCCAAAGCCACGCGCAATCGCGCAAATCAAAGCCAAAGCCGGCACCATCGCCAATAAGGTCCGATAGGTCATGGCACACGACTTCGACTGCAAATCTGAATTCAAAAAAGATCGGACTGTCAG
>CAYTLU010000104.1:0-3719 GCA_964438665.1 uncultured Bacteroides sp. | reverse complement strand
GATAGCCGTATGTCATTTATTGCAGACAAAGTCAAGATGGATGGTCTGACTTTCGATGATGTCCTCTTGATTCCAGCTTATTCCGAGGTGCTCCCAAGGGATGTCAAACTAACCACCAAATTTTCGCGGAATATTACGCTCAACGTTCCTCTTGTCTCAGCAGCGATGGACACCGTTACCGAGGCGGCTATGGCGATTGCCATTGCGCGTGAAGGAGGCATCGGTGTGATCCACAAAAATATGCCGATTGAAGAGCAGGCGCGTCAGGTGCATGCTGTCAAGCGTGCGGAGAACGGCATGATCTATGATCCTGTCACCATTAAGCGCGGCAGCACCGTGGCAGACGCTCTAAAGATAATGGAAGAATATCATATCGGTGGCATTCCGGTAGTGGATGATGACCGCAGACTTGTGGGCATTGTGACCAACCGCGATCTGCGTTTCGAACGCAATCTAAACAGATTGATAGACGATGTCATGACATCGGAAGGTCTGGTGACAACAACCCAGTCAACCAATCTGGAGGAGGCCGCTCAGATTCTTCAGGAGCATAAGATTGAAAAGTTGCCTGTTGTTGACGGTGATGGCCGGCTTGTCGGTCTGGTGACATATAAGGACATAACCAAAGCCAAGGACAAGCCGAATGCATGCAAGGACGCTCTGGGACGGCTGCGCGTTGCTGCCGGAGTGGGCGTGACGGCTGACAGCATGGAGCGTGTCTCCGCTCTCGTTGATGCCGGTGTTGATGCCATTGTCATTGACACGGCCCACGGTCATTCAAAGGGAGTTGTCGGCGTGCTGCGTCAGGTGAAGGAGAAATATCCGCAGATTGATGTGGTGGTCGGGAATATAGCTACCGGTGAAGCTGCTGAATATCTGGTTGCGAATGGTGCGGATGGCGTTAAGGTCGGCATTGGCCCGGGATCGATATGCACAACCCGCATAATTGCCGGAGTTGGCGTTCCGCAGCTCAGCGCGGTCTATGATGTGGCAAAAACGCTTAAAGGAACAGGAGTTCCGTTGATTGCTGACGGTGGAATCCGTTATTCGGGCGACATTGTCAAGGCTCTTGCGGCCGGAGCTTATTGCGTGATGCTTGGTGGCATGCTTGCCGGTGTGGAGGAATCGCCAGGCGACACCATAATATATAACGGACGTAAATATAAGGCATATCGCGGAATGGGTTCGCTTGAAGCTATGGAGAAAGGATCGAAAGACCGTTATTTCCAGGCCGGCGAGACTGATGTGAAGAAACTCGTGCCTGAAGGGATTGCGGCGCGTGTGCCGTATAAGGGCAGTCTTTATGAGGTGTCCTATCAGATGCTTGGCGGTCTGCGTGCTGGCATGGGATATTGTGGGGCTGCTGACATCGAGCATCTCCATGATGCCAAATTCACGCGCATAACCAATGCCGGCGTTGCTGAAAGCCATCCGCATGATGTGGCTATCACAAGTGAGGCGCCTAACTACAGTTCGTCTCATCAGTAAATGACAGGTAGATGAAATTTCGAAGCCGCCAGATGGAGATCTTTGACTCCGGAAGGCGGCTTCGGCCATATAATAAACATAGTATGCAATCCGTTATATATCAGCATGCGGATGTTCCGCGGTTATTTTTGTGGTATATGAAGAAGATAATATTGCTAACACTGCTTAGTGTGCTGGTTTTCCCGGCTGTTGTTAACCATGCTTCCAAGAAGGGTGATCCGGTGGTGATGACTGTTGGAAAATCGCAGGTCAGGCTAAGCGAATTTGAGTATCTTTACAAGAAAAACAATGCGCAGCAACAGTCTGATCTGACGCTTGATCAGTATATAGACATGTTTGTCAAATATAAGATGAAAGTGGAGGCCGCCCGCGCTGCCGGTCTTGACACCGTTTCATCCTATCGTGCCGACATGGACCGTTATGGGCGGGAACTGGCTGCGCCCTATCTCTATGACAGGGAGATGCGCGACAGTCTTGTCGAGGTTGCATATAGTCATATATGTGAGGTGGTCACATTGCATCACTTGCTGTTGCCTGCGAAAACCGACAGCCGTGACGAGATGGCGCAGAAAGCCTTTGCCGACAGTCTGCATCGGGCATTGTTGGCCGGCGCGGATTTCAAGGATATGATTCTGAAATATTCTGCCGACCGTGGCGCTGCGTCAACCGGAGGCCGGATGCACATAACCGGCGGACTGTTGCCATACGCCTTTGAAGATGTTGTCTATCAGACGGAAGTCGGACACTACTCTCCGGTGTTCAAAACGATCTTCGGGCTTCATATTGTCTATGTCGATTCGCGTCAGCCCAATCCCGGAGAGGTGAAAACACGCCATATCCTTAAATTGACTCGCGGAAAGTCGCCTGAGGAGATTGCCGTGCAGAAGCATGTGATTGACTCGATTCATTCTTTGTTGGTGGCGGGTGGCGATTTCAAGCAGATCGCATCGGCTGAGACCGATGACCCTTCTGGCAAAGGCAATGGCGGCGATCTGCCTTGGTTTGGCCCGGGTCGGATGGTCGAGCCGTTCGAGACCGCAGCATTTTCGTTGGCCCCCGGACAGATATCTCAACCGGTGGAGACGGCGTTCGGCTATCATATTATTCTGTGTGAGGGCGTCCGCCGGACAATGCCTGTTGATTCTGTCAGAGGAAATATAGAGATGATGATTGAACGCGATCAACGCTACGGCATGATACATCGCAGGGCGATTGACAAGTATGCCGGCAAGCGTGGCGTCAAGTTTAATAAAAAGACAGCTTCGGAGGCGGAAAGGATCATTCTTTCGTGCAGTGGTCTTGATGATGCCAAAGAGCGTCTGGGCAAGATATCAAAGCCGGCGTTCTCGATCGGTAAGAAAGATTGTGAAATGGCTGAAGTGGCCCGGAAAATGGGCGGAACTTCGCAGGGCGATGTGCTGAAAGCTTATAAAGAGGCTCTTGATGCTTGTTATGTTGAGGCTGTGGCTGCCGATATGATTGCAACACTGCCGGATCGCGAACCGGACTATCGCAATCTTTATAATGAATATTCAGATGGAATGTTGCTCTATGAGATCAGCAACCGCGAGGTTTGGGATAAGGCGAACACCGACAAGGAAGGGTTGGAAGAGTATTTCCGGTCACATCGTCAGGATTTCCGTTGGGATGCGCCGCATTACCGCGGCTTTATCATCAGCGCCGAGTCTGATTCGCTGGCCGGAGCGGCTCTCAATCATCTTTCATCGTTCGAACAGCTTTCATCGTTCAATGCGGATGATGATGTATATAAGACCGAACTTCGCAAGAAATTCGGCAACAAGGTGAAGATTGAACGTGTCAATGCGGCAAAAGGCGATTATGCGATTGTTGATTATGTGGCATTTGGGGGCCCGGCTCCCGCGGCTGACAAACGTTGGCAGGGCTTCCGCGGCTATAAAGGCGACATCGCCGATCAGCCCGAAACGGCTATGGATGTGAGGGGGCAGGTCAGCATGGCTTATCAGCAGCAGCTTGAAGATCAATGGGTCGGGCGTCTTGCCGCGACCTATAAGGTGACAATTGACCGCAACGCTCTGTTGCAGCTGAAGTAGGCGCGGAGGCCGGTGATTGCCGGAGCGTTTTGTTATTTTTGCATAAATAATAGTAGCGGACTGACTAAAAATTAGTAATTTTGGCCGGATAAACAAATACGTACCAACACGCATAAGATGATTAAATATGCACTGACGGCGTTCTACGCCATTATGACT
>CAYTLU010000103.1:0-2706 GCA_964438665.1 uncultured Bacteroides sp. | reverse complement strand
ATATTGAAAGATATTTACAATGACCAAGATCTTCAGCTTGAATTTATCTATAAAGATTACTCTTTCAAGATACATACAAATGGTAAATCATTCAGATTTAATGAAATGTCTGACGGCTATATTGCCGCAATAGATATTATTGCCGATTTGATTCTCAAGATGCAAGACGGCGATTCTTTGACCTATAATTACCAAAAACAAGGTATTGTTTTGATTGATGAAATTGAGACGCATCTGCATTTGGAACTCCAGCGTCTTGTAATGCCGTTGCTTACGAGAATATTCCCTAATATTCAATTTATTGTAACGACACACTCGCCTTTCGTATTAAGTTCAATGCCTAATGCCGTTGCATACGATTTGGAACATAGAGAAATCATCGATGAACTAACGGAGTATTCGTATGAATCGCTTGCCGAAGGGTATTTTGGCGTTAAAACAGACTCCAGTTATATGGAGATGAGATTAAACTCTTTGAAGGATTTGTTGAAGAAGGAGTCTTTAACAAATGGAGAGGCGGAGCAACTATTGAGCCTTATAGCCGATTTTGATAAGATTCCGGAGGCGGTTTCACCGACAATTGTGGGAGAGTTTATGCGTCTCAAGGTTGAGTGTTCGGAGAAGATTAAAGCGTTGCAAAAATAGTTGATATGATAAGAGTTTACAAAAGCCCAAACACACCTCTATCGCTGTCAATTACTCAAGCCTATGATGGGGAAGATGTGTTGCAGCAATTAGAGAATGACCATCATAAGAAATGCTATTTATGCGAAAGATGTTTGTGTACTGAATTTCAAGTGGAGCACCACAAGAGTCAGAAGAATCATCCGGATTTAAGGCAGGACTGGAATAACTTATTTTGGTCTTGTGGTTATTGCAATGGAAAGAAGGGAAACAATTTTGACAACTTGCTTGATCCTACGGCTGTCAACATTGAAGAAGAAATAATGCAGGTTCTCAATTCCCTTCAAAAGCAAGTTATTTTTACTCCATTGGTACATACTGTTGCTCACACAGAAACATGTCAATTTCTAACAAGGATACACAACGGCAAGAATGGACTGCGAACAAAACGAGAGGAAAATTTCTTTGAGTATGTTATGGGGATTGTAAATAATTTTAATCGGTTGGTTAGTCAATACCTAATTGCCCCTACTAAAGAGAATAAAGAACTCGTAAGAGAAAATCTGCAAATAGATAAGGAATGTCTCGGGTTTAAGTACTGGATTATAAAAAATAACGCATCGTTATATTCCATCTTTTCGGTTGATATGGTGTGGAACAAACAATGAACTCAATAGCCCAAAATATAAAACAGCGTCTGTCGCTTCGCAAGCCGCTTGCCGAAGCATTGGATGTAACGGCAAAGATTGCCGAGAGGCTGTCGTTTGCGAAGCCGCCACAGGGTGGGGATGAATTGTCGGACTTCTTAAAAAAGGAACTTGACGAGGTCAAGGCGATTGTTCCGACCATCAGGGACTTTGATCGCGATTTCCCGTCGCTGGCTTTCTCGATTGCCACGGGTATCGGCAAGACAAGGCTGATGGCTGCTATCATTGCCTATCTGTATCTGAAACACGGCATCAAACATTTCTTCGTACTTGCGCCCAATCTCACTTTGTATGAAAAACTAAAACGTGATTTTGGCGAGCCGGGTTATGAGAAATATGTATTCAAAGGCATTAGCGAATTTGTAAGTTTTCCGCCGCAATCCGGTCTTGACGGGGGGGGTGGATGGCTGCGGAGAGGGAGGCGCGTGTAAGGATTGTGTGATTTTTGGCGGCAAGGAGAATAAATCATCGAAAATGTAGTATCTTTGCCGAGCGATATCTGTGAATGATATGTACGAAAAATTGATCAGACCGCTGCTCTTTATGATCAGCATCGAACAGGCACACCGCATCGTCTTGATGATCCTGCGGGTGCTCGGCACGCTCTCTGCAGGACGCTGGTTGCTGGGGAAACTCTGGGCGCTGAGACATCCTGCACTCGAGCGCGAAGTCTTCGGCCTCCGCTTCCCGAATCCGATCGGTATCGCCGCCGGATTCGACACCACGGGCGAGGCGTGCCGTTCGCTTGCCGCTATGGGGTTCGGCTTTGTGGAGGTCGGCACTGTGACCCCCCGACCCCAGTCGGGCAATCCCCGTCCGCGCGTCTTCCGCCTGCCCAAGGATCGCGCGATCATGAACCGTATCGGAAACCAGAACAAAGGATTGGAGCGCACGATCCAATATCTGCGCCAGCCGCGCGGCAATACGATCGTCGGCTGCAATATCGGCCGCAACACCGCCACCACGCCCCAGAAGGCGGCCGCCGACTATCTGAAACTCTTCCGCAACCTCTACCAGTACGCCGATTACTTCACCGTCAACGTCAATTGCGACAACGGCTGTCAGGAGTCGACCGAGGGGTTGGTCGAGCACTGTTCGCGTATGCTGACGCCGCTTTTCGAGTTCCGCCGCGGGCAGAACCAGTACCGGCCGATCCTGTTGAAGGTCTCGCCCGACCTGCCCGACGAGTTGATCGACGCGCTGACCGACCTGATGATCAGTACGCCGTTGGACGGTTTGGTGGCCGTCAGCGGAACTACCGACCGCAGCCGTCTGAAAACTTCGGCCCTCTCTTTGGCCAAGATCGGCAACGGGCGTTTAAGCGGCGAACCGTTGACACAGAGGGCGTTGGAGGTGGTGCGCCGCATCCACGAAC
>CAYTLU010000102.1:0-1833 GCA_964438665.1 uncultured Bacteroides sp. | reverse complement strand
CATTACCGAGGAATTTGCAAAGATACCTTATTTATATATAGCCGACGGACACCACCGCACGGCAGCGGCAGCACTTGTCGGCAATGAAAAGGCACAGGCGAACCCCAACCACACAGGAAACGAGGAATACAACTACTTCCTCGCAGTAGCATTTCCGGCCTCACATCTAAATATAATCGACTATAACCGCGTGGTGCGCGACCTCAACGGACTGACAGCGGAACAATTTCTCACAGCGATAAAAAAGAATTTCGCCGTAGAGGATAAAGGGATGAAACCATACCGCCCGACATCGCTCCACAACTTCTCACTGTACGTTGACGGACGCTGGTATTCCCTGACCGCCCTTCCGGGACGATATGACGACAGCGATCCGATAGGAGTGCTTGACGTCACTATTTCAAGCGATCTGATTCTACGCGATATTCTCGGAATCACTGATCTGCGTTCCGACAAGAGGATTGATTTTGTGGGAGGCATACGAGGACTGGAAGAATTGCAGCGGCGCGTCGATAGCGGAGAGATGGCAATGGCATTGGCTCTCTATCCTGTGTCGATGAAACAGCTTATGGATATTGCCGACACCGGCAACATAATGCCTCCGAAAACCACCTGGTTTGAGCCAAAACTGCGTTCAGGGCTGGTCATACACAAACTCGATGACTGATCCGGAATCTATAATTACAGAAACTTACCGTCTGACCCCGGCTACCTATTTCAAAACAGCAGCCGGGGTCATGCTTCCGAGCATTCTGGCGGCATGCGCACTGCTTGTGTTGGGTGCTACCATTGCCGCCGTTTTATTTGACATGCGGATAATCCTGGTGGCACTGATTCTATTATTCCTTATCGTGCCGTTCATTGTCAATCACATTTACTTCTCAAAGCTGCTCACAGTTGAAGCGCAGCAAGCTCTGACGCCAAAACATATAGAAATCAATCCCGGAGTATCGGTAAAGGAAGTTTTTGAAAGTGCGGACGAAGAAAACACCCCTCCGCAACCGATTTGCCACAACTGGGAACAAATTTCAGGCGCAAGAATCAACAGCAACAACATTATCCTGACATTTTCAGATAGGAAATCCTCAACACTGATCATTCCCATATCTGCCGTTCCATATCAAACAGCCAAACTGATATCCGTTTTTGGGAGCTTCTACGACAGTAACCGCCATGTTGAAAAAAAATGATGACGGAAATAAACAAATACTTGGCCGGATAAACGGATTTTGCTAATTTTGCAGTTGACTAAGCGTCATTATCACATTCTAATAAATTCAACACCACACCCCAAACCCTTATGGTTGTATTCTTTAAGAAAGGTGCTGCTAAAGTAATAGCCGTTGAAACTGATCATCGGTTCTCCGCCAAAGAGAACGAAAAACTCATCTGGCTATTTAGCGGCGCGAGTCCCCTCGTATCCACTTCTGTCAAAGGGACATTCATCGGCCCACGCAAAGAAATGATCACACCGTGGAGCACGAATGCCGTTGAAATCACACAAAACATGGGACTCAAAGGCATAACACGCATTGAGGAATTCATACGCACACGTGAAGAAGCCCCTCGCTACGACAAGATGCTCCAGCGAGTCTATAACGGACTGAACAGCCGTGTATTCACCACATCGCGCAAGCCCGAACCAATCGTCTATATCGATGATATCGCAGAATACAACCGCGCCGAAGGTCTTGCCTTGAGCCATGACGAGGAACAATATCTCCGTGAATTGTCAAAAAAACTCGGCCGTCCGTTGACCGACAGCGAAGTGTTCGGATTCTCACAGGTGAACTCCGAGCATTGCCGACACAAAATATTCAACGGCACATTTAT
>CAYTLU010000101.1:0-2635 GCA_964438665.1 uncultured Bacteroides sp. | reverse complement strand
CGCTATATCCGTCAGGAAAATCAGGGAATGCATGGCGCGCACAATACGGCTTACCGAAATATTACAACAGTACTCAACACTTGTATAGATTCCGATGATTGGATGCCTGATGATGCGGTGGAAAAGATTGTTGCGTTTTGGGGAAAGCATGGTAGTGACAGATATGCAGGCTTGATTGGGTTGGACCAAACCGAGGATGGCAAGGTTATCGGGACGTGCTTCCCGGATGGTTTGAATGAGACGACATTGCAAGGTTTCTATGCCAACGGCGGGAAGGGTGATAAGAAAATGATCTATCGCACCGATGTCGTAAAACGCTATCCCGAATATCCGCTTTTTGATGGGGAACGATATGTCGGGTTGGCATACAAGTACATGCTTATAGACCGGGAGTATAAATTATTGACGTTAAATGAACCTTTGGTTACGGTCGAGTATCAGTCTGACGGCTCGAGCTACAATATGTACAGGCAGTATTGGCATAATCCAAAAGGCTTCTCCTTTTTCCGCAAGACGGAGATGGTATGCGCCCCTACGCTGAAACGCCGCTTTGTGTCGTGCGTTCACTATGTAGCCAGTTCGATTATTGCCAAAAACAGATGTTTCCTAAAGGAATCTCCAAGGAAGTTGTTAACAATCATTGCTTGTCCGATAGGGTTGTTGTGGTACTGTCAAATACGGCATAAAGTCAAAGCCGAGTCTAAAATGAATTTCAGATGATTGATATATTACAAAAAGACCTCTATCGTTATGAAGGTGAGAAAAGTCGCTCCTTCTTAACAAAATTGAGGTATATCCTATTCACTCCCGGTTTTCAATTTACTTATTGTTGGCGTAAAGCTTCTGCCGCTCGTAATCCGTTGTCGAAATTGTTTTGGAAAATCCTGCACCGATGGTGTATGTTTCATACCGGTATTCAGATACCTATCGGTACTCAAATAGGTGAAGGATTACGAATTAGCCATTTCGGCAATATTGTTGTAAATCCGGCAACCAAGATTGGATGTAATTTTAGTATTGCTCAAGGAGCGTTGATAGGGAGTGCTGCGGGCAAAAGAGCCGGAGTGCCAACTATAGGTGATAATGTGATTCTGAGTGCTAATGCACTGATAGTGGGTGGGGTGACTATTGGAGACTATGTAATGATAGCTCCCGGGGCATTTGTGAATTTCGACGTTCCCGACAACTCAATCGTAATAGGCAATCCCGGTAAGATCATTCAGTCAGACCATCCGACTGACAAATACAACGTCTACAAGGTTTAACTTTCATTGATGAAAATACTGCATGTGATAACGTCGCTGCAGACGGGCGGGGCGGAGAAGCTGATGGTGGACCTGCTGCCGAGGCTTCGCGACATGGGCCTTGAAGTCGAGCTTGCAATATTCGACGGACGGATAACCCCGTTCTTTGAACAGTTGCACGAAAAAGGCATTTCGATACACCGCTTTATGCCCGACGGCGGTAACGTGTACAACCCTGCCAACCTCTGGAAGCTCGTCCGCCTTATCCGCCAAGGCCATTACGATATTGTGCACACCCATAACACAGCTCCGCAGCTATTCGCTGCCATAGGCAGTGTGTTATGCTCGGTGGTGCTTGTCATCACCGAGCATAACACCTCCAACCGCCGGCGCGGTTGGAGGTGGTATGCTGTCGTAGACCGCTGGATGTACAACCGCTATCGCAAGGTAATATGCATATCGCAAAAGGCCGAAGATAATCTGAGAGAATACATCGGTCATTGCAAGGCGGACATCTGCACCATCAACAATGGTGTGGACGTCGCCAAGTACGCCAACGCTGCGGCTTCTCTTGACCTTGAGGCAGTCGCCCCCGAAAGTCGCAAAATCATAATGGTGGCGGGCTTCCGCTGGGAAAAGGATCAGGACACGCTGATTAAGTCGTTGAAGTATCTTCCCGAGAAATTTCACCTTATCTTGGTGGGCGACGGTGTTCGACGACCGGAACTCGAAGCACTCGTTAAAGACGAAAGCCATCTTGTCGGCAGGGTGCATTTTCTCGGCCTGCGCACCGATGTTCCGCAATTGTTGCACGCCGCTGACTATATCGTGATGTCATCACACTTTGAAGGACTGTCGCTCTCCTCGGTCGAAGGGATGAGCGTGGACAAGCCGTTCTTGGCATCGGATGTAGATGGTCTGCGCGAGGTCGTCAAAGGTGCTGGCATCCTCTTTCCCCACGGTGATTCAGCACAACTTGCCCGCGAAATCCTTGCGCTTGAGGCCGACACCGCCCGATACCATGCCGTGGCCACCGCATGCCGTCGTCGCGCCGACAACTTTGACATCTCTACAATGGCATCTGCCTATGGATTATGCTATAAAGATATGTTTAAAAAATAACACGACCAATTTGATGCAGCGAAATATCAAGATTATCCGTGCCTGCACAGTGGCGCAATCGGCAGGGTTCTTTGTCGGGCTGATACCGGAATTGCGTGATATGGGCTACGAAGTCGTGGCGGTATCGTCTGACGGACCGGAATTGGAGCGTATGCGAGATGCCGGATGCAGGGTCGAGATCGTTGAGATGGAGCGGCACATTTCGCCGCTGAAAGACCTGCGGAGTTTGTGGCGGCTCGTTAAGGTATTCCGTAGGGAGAAGCCTGCAA
>CAYTLU010000100.1:0-7518 GCA_964438665.1 uncultured Bacteroides sp. | reverse complement strand
TTGGGGATTCCGGTCTCGATAGCCTTGGCCATGCCGCCCAACTTCTCAATCTCCTGAATGTGTTCCCATGCGCGATGTGCAATCTCGTTTGTCAGAGATTCCACATAATATGAACCTGCCCAGGGATCGACCTGCTTGGTTATCATAGTCTCTTCCTGAATGTAGATCTGGGTGTTACGTGCTATACGCGCTGAGAAATCCGTAGGCAGCGCGATGGCCTCGTCAAGAGCGTTGGTGTGCAACGACTGCGTGTGGCCGAGAGCCGCGCCCATAGCCTCGATACATGTTCGGCCCACGTTGTTGAACGGATCCTGTTCTGTCAGCGACCAGCCAGATGTCTGCGAGTGTGTGCGCAATGCCAGCGACTTTGGATTCTTCGGGTTGAACTGCTTGACAATCTTAGCCCAAAGCATGCGGGCGGCACGCATTTTGGCAACTTCCATAAAGAAATTCATGCCGATGGCCCAGAAGAATGACAGACGCGGGGCGAAAGCATCGATATCCATTCCCGCATTGACTCCGGCGCGGAGATATTCCAGTCCGTCAGCCAGTGTGTAGGCAAGTTCGATGTCGCATGTCGCGCCGGCTTCCTGCATGTGGTAGCCTGAAATCGATATACTGTTGAACTTCGGCATGTTCTGCGAAGTGTATTCGAATATGTCGGCGATTATTCGCATTGAGAATTCCGGCGGATAGATATAGGTGTTGCGCACCATAAACTCCTTCAGAATGTCATTCTGGATTGTTCCGGCCATCTCTTCCAGCTTCGCGCCCTGTTCCAGACCGGCGTTGATATAGAATGCCAGAACCGGAAGAACAGCGCCGTTCATGGTCATCGAAACAGACATCTTATTCAAAGGGATACCATCGAAAAGCACCTTCATGTCATCGAGAGAGCAGATCGACACACCGGCTTTGCCGACATCACCCACAACACGCTCATGGTCTGCATCATATCCACGGTGTGTAGCCAAGTCAAACGCCACTGACAGACCTTTCTGACCCGACGCGAGATTGCGGCGATAAAAAGCGTTTGATTCTGCCGCTGTCGAGAATCCCGCATACTGGCGGATGGTCCAGGGGCGCAAAGGATACATCGCGCTGTACGGACCGCGGAGGAATGGGGGAAGACCGGAAACGTAGTTCAGGTGTTCGAGCCCTTCGAGATCGTCTTTGGTATATACGTTCTTGACAGGTATCAATTCCGGGGTGAGCCATTCTTCACCCGTAGCCATCGGTGCATGCTGCGCGCCGAAAGCGTCTTTAACAATATCTATTGTCTTAAAATCAGGTCTCATAATGAGTATTGATATTTTAGGGGTGAATACTGTTTATTTCAAAAGACGGTTGTTGAAATCGCGAAGAGTTTCAAGCACGTTGCAGCGGACATGAACAAAGTCGTTGATTCCCTGCGCTTTCAGGCCATCGGTGCAAGCTGGTGCGCCGGCAACAACGAATTCTGCGCGTCCGTTGAGATATTTGAACGCCTCGGGAGCAAGCGTTGCATATTCATCATCGCTTGAGCAAAGCACAACCACGTCCGCTCCCTTTTCAAGAGCCGCATCAACGCCCTGCTCCACTGTCTCAAAGCCCAGATTGTCAATGATCTCATAGCCTGCACACCCGAAGAAGTTGGACGAGAACTGAGCGCGTGCAAGACGCATTGCCAGATTGCCTATCGTCAGCATGAACACTTTCGGTCGGTTCGATGCCGCTTCCGTGGCCAGACGCAGCGCCTCAAAATCGCTGGATGCGCGCGATGTCGGCAGTCCGCCGCCTTCGCCTTCCTCCTCTTTGGAGCAACCGCAGCCGCAGCTGCCGCCGCCGGTGCGTATTTTCTCAGCAGCCATCTCATTGATGTTCGGATATTGGTTCGTGCCGAGCAGCACTTCTTTGCGGCGGGCAACATCCGTGTGGCGTTTCTCTGATGTCTCGCGGATCTTTTTCTGGACTTCGCCGTTATTGACACCGGCAAGGAATCCGCCATTGTCCTCAACCTCCAGGAAGAGTTTCCACGCTTCGCGGGCGATAGCCACTGTCAGCGTCTCCACATAGTAGCTGCCGCCGGCCGGATCCACCACCTTGTCAAGATGGCTTTCCTCTTTGAGCAGGAACTGCTGATTGCGGGCTATGCGCTCTGAGAAGTCATCGGGTGTCTGATAGGGAGTGTCAAACGGTGTGACCGTAATCGAATCGACCCCTGCCAATGCTGCCGACATGGTCTCTGTCTGGCTGCGGAGAAGATTGACATGTGCGTCATAGATTGTCTGGTTGTAACGCGATGTGGTTGCGTGGACTGCCAGTTTGCAGGCTTCTTCGTCAGCGCCATACTGCTTGGCGATCTGAGCCCATAGCATGCGGGCGGCGCGGAATTTTGCCAGCTCCATGAAATAGTTGCTCGAAACGCCCATATTGAATTTGATGCGACGCCCTATCTCATTGGCCTCAATTCCGGCCTCGGTCAGCAGCGTCAGCCATTCTGCGCCCCAAGCCAAGGCATAGCCAAGTTCCTGATAGATATATGCGCCTGCATTGGACAGCATGTCTGAATCCACGGACAGAACGCGCAGACCGGGAACATCCTTGACCGTTTCAAGCAGTTCTTTTGCCATCTCGGAGATATTGCCCGGGAAAGCAACGCCATGCTTCAGGGCTTTCTTGAACGGATTGAAATCAATCGAACCATTGAATTCTTTTTCCAGACCTTTTGATTTGAGATGGTCAACAAGCACCTTGGCAAATGCCGGAGCTTTTTTCGGGCAGCAGCTGAAATTAAGCTCAACCGCGCCTACCACAATGTCTTTGAGCAGGGTTTCCAGTTCCTCGGCTGTTGCGTCTTTCACCTTGAAGCCAAGCGAATCTATGCCCTTGTTCAACACATCCAGAGCCTTTTCATTTGCCTCGGCAGCTGTTTCGGCAATGATTTCCTGACGAGAAAGCCAGTCATTGTCAACTTTCGTGCCGCGGATATAAGGATACTCCCCGGGTAGCGAACCGGTTGTCTTCAGATCGGCTATGTCCTCTGCGCGATACATCGGCTGGAGGTTGAAGCCTTCATTAGTTCTCCAAACCAACTTTTTATCGAAGGGAGCGCCTTTGAGGTCCGCTTCAACCTTCGCCCGCCACTCTTCCGTTGTGACCGGTGGGAATTGGTCGAACAATAACTCTTTTTTCTTTTCTGTCATGATATAATTATATAATGTATATTATTTGTGTTTTTATGGTATGTAGAGCCGCCGACTCGGTCTGCGGCAATGCAAAGTTAAGTCTTATTCGGAAATTACAGAATTTTTTAGCCGTTTTTTAGCCCTTGAACTTCTTGCGGTTGAACATAAATCCTCGACCGAGATACTTCTCGCGCACAATCGGGTTCTCGGCAAGCTCCTCCGATGTCCCTTGAAAAAGGATTTTCCCATCGAAAAGCAGATAGGCGCGGTCGGTGATGTTCAATGTTTCGTTGGCATTATGGTCGGTTATCAGAATTCCTATGTTTTTCTCCTTCAGCTTATAGACAACGCTCTGGATATCCTCAACGGCGATTGGATCCACTCCGGCGAAGGGCTCGTCAAGCATGATGAATTTTGGACTGATGGCCAGACAGCGCGCTATCTCCGTCCTGCGCCGTTCGCCGCCCGACAGTCGGTCGCCGTAGTTCTTGCGGCGGTCTGTCAGGTTAAATTCTTCCAGCAGGGTCTCCAGTTTTTCTTTCTGCTCTTCTTTTGACAGGCCGGTCATCTGAAGCACCGAACGGAGATTGTCCTCAACCGTCATTTTTCGGAACACGGAGGCCTCTTGCGCCAGATAGCCTATGCCGAGACGCGCACGCTTGAACACCGGAAAATTGGTGATATTCTTGTCATCCAGAAATATCCGGCCCTCATTGGGCGATATAAGGCCTACCGTCATGTAGAACGTTGTGGTCTTGCCAGCTCCATTAGGGCCAAGCAGACCTACGATCTCTCCTTGCGTCACATTGATCGACACATGGTTGACCACCGTGCGCTGGCCATACTTTTTGACGAGGTTGTCTGTCCGCAACACCAGTTTGCGCGGTTCGTTTATGTTTTCCTCCCGGACTTCATCGGCAGGGATATGCAAATCTTCAATTATCTGATCATCCATTAGTTTCAGTGTTTGTCATTTTCTCCGCCATGCAATAGTTTGGCCTTGCGCAGACGCGCCTCGATGTAGTCCGTCAGCAAGTTGACAGCCACCTTATTGTTGCCGCCCTGCGGCACTATCAGATCAGCAAACCGCTTCGATGGCTCTATATACATCGAGTGCATCGGTTTCAACACATCCTGATAGCGGTTGATGACAGTCATCGGCGTGCGGCCGCGCTCAACGCAGTCGCGGGCTATCACCCGGATCAGACGGTCATCGGCATCGGCATCGACAAACACTTTCACATCCATCATCTGACGGAGCACCGGGTCATTCAGCACAAGGATTCCCTCCACAATGACCACATCGCGGGGTTCGACCGCCACGGTCGCTTCCTGGCGGGTGCATGTCAGATATGAATACGTCGGCATCTGTATCGTCCTGCCCTCTTTCAGCTCATTAAGCTGCCTGACCAATAGCGGCCATTCTATAGCTGCCGGCTCGTCGAAATTTATCTTGCTGCGTTCTTCCGGTGGAATATGGCTTGAATCCTTGTAGTAGGAATCTTGGGGAAGCACTGCCACTTCTCCTGCCGGAAGGCTGTTGATGATTTTGTTGACAACCGTGGTCTTGCCCGATCCGGTTCCGCCGGCTATACCAATTATTAACATCTGCAGATGGTTTATTACGTGATTTCGCTTTAATATTATAGAATATTAAATCAGTTCATAATGCAAAGATAAGTCATTTTTTCGTGTGTTGTGATGATTTTTTGAATAAAAATGAGTAGATTTGTGGTGTGATTCTGTTTTTTGCGTAAAACAAATTAAAAGACTACTATTATTATGAAGTATATAGGAGCCCACGTATCTGTGGCCGGTGGAGTCAGCAAGGCTCCGGTATATGCCCATGAGATTGGGGCGCGTGCTTTTGCTTTGTTCACTCGGAATCCCTCGCGATGGCATTCCTCACCAATCTCCGAAAAGGAAGCCGAGACGTTCAAGGCCAACTGCGCCATGTTCGGCTACTCTCCGGATGTAATCCTTCCTCATGACAGCTACCTGATCAATCTCGGTTCGCCGGAGATTGAAGGTCTGGACAAATCGCGAAAGGCGTTCCTCGACGAGATGCAGCGGTGTGAACAGCTGGGGCTGAAGCTCCTTAACTTCCATCCGGGCAGCCATCTGAAAAAAATGGAGACCGATGACTGTCTCGACCGTATCGCTGAATCTATCAACATCGCGCTCGATCAGACCGCCGGAGTGAAAGCCGTTATCGAAAACACGGCCGGACAAGGCTCCAACCTCGGATTCTCGTTCTATCAGCTCCGCCGGATAATCGATGGCATCGATGATAAGAATCGTGTTGGGGTCTGCATCGACACTTGCCACGCCTTTGCCGCCGGCTACGATCTCTCGACCCCCGAAGGCTATGATGCCGTGTGGAAAGAGTTTGAAGAGATTGTCGGATGGCAATATTTCAGCGCAATGCATATAAATGACACCAAAAAAGGGCTCGGATCGCGCGTTGACCGCCACGAATCGCTCGGCAAAGGCATGCTTGGCTCAAAGGTCTTTGAGCTGATGATGAACGATCCGCACATGGACTCCATACCGCTGATTCTCGAAACACCCGACATTTCGCTTTGGGCAAAGGAGATCGAATGGCTTTATTCGCTCCAACACCGGCAGTAAACCGATCCGACCTGCCCCTGACCTACTTCTGACCTATTAAGAATATCATACTTACTGACTTACTGATCTTATGAACCAATTGAAAGCCAAGCCCGATCTGGGATTTTGGAAACTATGGAATCTCAGCTTCGGCTTTTTCGGAGTGCAGATTGCATTTGCTTTGCAAAGCGCAAATATCTCTCGCATTTTCTCCACCCTTGGGGCCGACCCCCACAATTTGAGCTATTTCTGGATCCTGCCGCCGCTCATGGGCATTATCGTGCAGCCTCTCGTTGGTGCGGCCTCAGACCGCACATGGACCCGGCTCGGACGCCGTCTGCCATATCTGCTCATCGGTGCGGCCATCGCCATCCTTGTCATGTGTCTGCTGCCCAACGCCGGCAGCTTCGGACTGACAATCGGCGGGGCTATGGTGTTCGGCTTCATCGCGCTGATGTTTCTCGACACTTCCATCAACATGGCCATGCAACCCTTCAAGATGCTTGTCGGCGATCAGGTCAACGAGAAGCAGAAAGGGCTCGCCTACTCCATTCAGAGCTTCCTGTGCAATGCCGGCAGCCTGGTCGGATTTCTTGCGCCTATCACCCTGACGGCAATAGGCATCAGCAACGCCGCGCCGGATGGGAAAGTGCCCGATACGGTGACCTACGCTTTCTATATCGGGGCGGCCGTACTGGTTCTGTGTGTGATATATAGCTTCGCCACAATCCGCGAAATGCCGCCGGCAGAATATGCCAAATTCCACGGCATCACCGAAAAAGAGAAAAAGCAGAGCAGCAATTTCATATCTCTCCTGCGCAAAGCTCCGAAAACGTTCTGGACTGTCGGACTTGTTCAATTCTTCTGCTGGGCGGCGTTCAACTATATGTGGACATGGACCAACGGAGCTATTGCCGACAACGTATGGCACACCACCGACACCGCTTCAAAAGCATATCAGGCTGCCGGCAACTGGGTTGGCGTGCTCTTCGCCGTCCAAGCCGTAGGCTCTGTGCTTTGGGCTATGGTCATCCCGGCATTCCGCAGCCACAAGGTTGCCTACACCGTCAGCCTCATTCTTGGTGGAATCGGTTTCGTCTCTACGCTTTTCATTGCCGACAAATACCTGCTCTTTGCATCCTATCTGCTGATCGGATGTGCTTGGGCCGCAATGCTTGCGCTTCCGTTCACCATCCTGACCAACTCTATTTCAGGCAAGAACATGGGGACATATCTTGGACTGTTCAACGGCACGATATGCGTACCGCAGATCGTGGCGGCATCGCTTGGCGGTGTCATTCTCTCGCTTGTCGGCGGACATCAGATCAACATGCTTGCGCTTGCCGGCATATTCCTTTTCGCCGGAGCCGCCGCCGTATGGCTGATCAAAGAAACCTACGCCTCCCCCGGAAAATCAACCTCGGTATCGCAATAAATCACCGCAATTTTCATATACCTGTTGGTATATCTCACGGCATTTCTTTTCGGTAATCTTTATTTTCGTGCCAACAGAAATAAAATCCTGTATGGTCGGTTTCCCAGACCCATTCACCGAAGTGGCATGCTGACCATTATATTCTTCAGCGCATAGCGTAAGATCGTATGCCGGAGCCAACCGCCACTGCCACTTGCCGTTATTGTCTTTTTGTATTGTAAAGCTGAAATTTTTGCAATGGTCATCTTTATTGTCTGTAAGGTAGTTGAAAATCATACGTCTGTACATTTCTTCCACCTCTGATGC
>CAYTLU010000099.1:0-8624 GCA_964438665.1 uncultured Bacteroides sp. | reverse complement strand
AATTCCTGCCAATTCGGCTCGACCAACAGATTGGGCTGATATACTCGGCCGACGACATGGTCGTCGATCAAATGATCGGCTATCTCAATGATTCCATGCAGGAAACCTATGAGATCGTTCCGACGACGCTACTTTATCTGACACCTGAAACGAATCGGCTGTTCGCCTTAGATGACTATTCTACACGTTTTTTTCGTTGGGCGGACCGATTCATAACCTTTATCCGAGATAGCTCATGAATGAACTGACACGCAATCTGACAACCCGTCTGTATCCGCGGGCCGCACTGATAGCCTATGCAACCCAAGACAATGGACAGCAAAACAAGAACTATTTCCTTGAACTGCGCGCAATTGATGAAGAGGGCCGTATGGGTGAAGCGAGGCCTGTAACCTGCGAATTCATGAATGAAATTGCGTACAACTACATTGAATCGCGCGGCAGCATTCCGCACGGGGCTATTCCTCCGAACATGCTCTATGCGGATGTCCGCAAGGGGTGCGAACGATATGTGTGGTACAATCTTCCACAACACCGCAGGATGTACTTCAAGGAGGCGTTAAAGATTGAGAGTGCCGAGTACAACGTGCCCGGAGTAGTGTATGAAGTGCGAAACGATGGTCTGAATATCTATGCCTACAAAGGAGCAGAACCGCCGACGGCGGAAACGGAACTTTTTCGGGCGCCGTTCTTCAATGTAACGGGCGCCAGCGTCTGTTTGGGGTCGGCCAAAGTCGAAATACCGAACGAGATAACCTATGCGGATTTGACGGCATGCTGGGAACGACGTTTCTGGCTCTCGGAATTCTCCCATCTGGGCGGCGGAGGCAATCCTACGCGCTCCAATTTAGTGCTGGTAACCAAAGCGGCCCAAAAAGCACCTTTTGATCCGGAAGAACTTATCTCGATGAAACTGCAACTAAAAAAACTGCTGCGATGAAACGCGCTCATTTTACAGACAACTATCTGATAAATCCGCCGCATCCCGTAACGGTCAATCTGATCGGCGGAGGCGGCACGGGCTCGCAAGTGCTGACTTGCCTGGCACGACTCGACGTAACGCTGCGGGCGCTCGGACATCCGGGCCTGTTCGTCAAATTATACGATCCCGATACGGTGTCGGGGCCCAATATCGGCCGACAACTTTTCTCCGAATCCGAAATCGGGCTCAACAAAGCACAATGTCTTATCTCTCGCATAAACAACTTTTTCGGGAACGACTGGGGTGCGGAACCGCACTATTATCCCGCCCTGGCAGAAGAAACGAAAAGCAAGGATATGGCGAACGTATTCATAACTTGCACGGACAACACGAAATCCCGACTGACCTTGTGGGAAATACTTAAACAAGCTCGCAAAATAGGCCTCTACGACCGGCAGAAACCCCTGTACTGGATGGATTTCGGGAACGGTCAGACATACGGGCAAGTGCTGCTGGGGACAGTCTCCCGAAAGATCAAACAACCGCACTCCAAACTATACAAACCGACAGCCTGGCTGTCGGTTATCACCGAGTACACGAACTATACGCAGGTTAAAGCCGAAGATTCGGGGCCGAGCTGTTCGCTGGCCGAGGCATTAGAGAAACAAGACCTTTTTATCAACTCGACGCTGGCACAGCTGGGCTGCAACATACTATGGAAGATGTTCCGAAACGGAATAATCGAACACCGGGGTGCATACTTGAATCTTGATACGATGAAAGTCAACCCAATTTCAATTTGAACTGTTTGCCAATTACATCGAACCCCTCTCTTTCATAAATTGCCGAATCTCCGATGCTCGATAAAATACTTTGCGATCGATCATATAGTAGCGAACCAATTTCTTTTGACGATACCGAGCCAATGTGCGTTTCGTGATGTTGAGCAATCTGCACATATCGGAATTGTCGAGCAACGTATCTCCGTCGAAGCATGCACGCTGTCTGCTTAAACTGTCAAGAGTATCCTTGAGTTGATCAAGACGGTCTATGATACACTCGAACATTTCGGATGCCGTTAAATTTCCGCTGCTCATTTCCTATGCTTTTACATCTGCAAAGGTCTGAACAACGGCATCCAAAAACAAGAGCAGACACACTGTTCTACTCTTGTTATTTTTTATATTTCATTGATTATGAATACTAATCATCCGACTCTTTTTTTATAAGCGCATCTTTCATTTTGTCGATAAAATCGGTTCGCTTGAGTTTCCGCTCCAATACTTGAGTTCGAATCTGATAAGGCCGTGGCAAGTTCACATGTAAAAAAGTCTCGAAATGGGATATGATAGTTGCAAAAGACGGAGGTTGTCCGCTTCTATTGAGAAAAGCTGTCAGCTGTTCCAAAGACGACAACATTTCTACTAATGCCCGTTTCCCATATTGTGGATTCCAAAATAACCCTGAATCCATAGTGGTGGTCGGTTTTGAAAAAAGATCGGCTTGAGGATATTGCATCCGCAACTCCTCAAATCGTATCCGAGCAGAAATAAATGCCGTTGCTTCATGCATACGAGTTATAAGAAGCCGATTTTTTTTTTAACTTCAATCGATTTCTTTCGTGAAGAGAATAAATAGACAGTATTTCGCGGATATAAAGCATGTTTTGAAATCCGGAAGAATCTTCCAGATGTTCTTCACAATATTTCATAAAACAATCGAATGCAATTTGAATCTCCTCCGGTGTAGTTTGCATCTCTTCATCCGATAGAATTTGTATAAATTGTAAGTGTCCCATCATTATAAAACTCATGTTAGTCGTTATAAATCGAAACTTTAGCTAAACCCAAAGTCCTTAACGACATCAAGTTTCTTATGCGGAATCTATTTTCATGTCGGAAGCAGACTACGGGTGATCACCCAATATCAACATTGTCGGTCATTTAATTTACAACCTTTAAAACCGACCACTGTTCGGGCAAAATCAGTTCATGCAGTACAACGCCTTCATCGGCGATTTCTATTCCGCCGAATCCGAACAGTACGGCTTGCAGCAGACCGCCGGCCACGATCTTCATCACGAAGCCCTCGCCCAGGCGGTAGAGGATGATGAATGCGATCGCGGTCCAGATGTGCGGCTTGCGGAAAAAGTCCGCAACCACGGCCCGCAGCCCGGCGAGCCCCTCGCGGAGCGAATGGCCCTCGGCAGCCGCCGCACCGCCCTGCGGCAGCACCTTCAGGTGCCACAGCCCGGCGGCGAGCAGCAGCAGGCAGAGGATGCCCAAGATGACCGCCCACGACAGGCCCGAGGCCTCCACAGCACCCTCCGTGCGGTCGGCGAAGAACTTGTAAAGCCATCCGGCCAGCCACACCAAGCCGCCCGTGGCGACCAACTTGGCCAGGTTGTAGAACGCACCCTGCCAGCCGATGTACTTGGCCTGCTGCTCGGTGCTGAGCTCGGCCATGTAGACGCCGTCGGCCGCGATGTCGTGCGTCGCCCCGCTGAACGCCACCACGGCGAACAGCGCGATGGTCACCGCGAAGAACGACGGCAGCTGAAGCGCCAGCGCCGCAAGCCCGAACAGCACGCCGCTGGCGAGCTGCGTCGTGACCACAAAAAATTTCTTGGTGCGGTAGAGCTCCAGGAACGGGCTCCACAGGAATTTGATCGTCCACGGCCACATGACGAGCGACGTCCAGAACGCGATCTGCGCATCGCTCACGCCCAGATCCTTGTAGAGGATCGCGGCCACCATGTTCAGCACCACGAACGGCAGACCCATCGCGAAATAGAGCGACGGAACCCAGCGGAGAGGAGACCGACTTATATTTACGAACTGCATACTATTTTTGATTTTTATAGCATAATCAAACCGTTTAATAATATTGATGCACAACTCGGTCGAATTCCTACCTAAAACACACAACTCCGATTAAATAAATTTTCTTAAAATACAAAAACAGAAGCGGCTGTCTGCAAATCGCAGGCAGCCGCTTCGTCAATAATACCTATAATTAAAATGGGTCGCGGAATAGCATATATACAACAATGTTGACCATCAAATAATCTTTTAAAGACAGACGCAACCGCCTCACCGCATTTTGCAATTCATTGTCGACCTTTTTCAAACTAACGTTCATCAAAGTTGCAATCTCCTTATAACTTTTACCGCTCAATCTATACGTAAAAATTTCTCTGGTTAGCGTTGGCATACGTTCGAGTTCAGCTCGACAAATCTCCATAATTTCTGACCGAAACA
Source organism: uncultured Bacteroides sp. (assembly GCA_964438665.1). GTDB lineage: Bacteria > Bacteroidota > Bacteroidia > Bacteroidales > Muribaculaceae > Paramuribaculum. The sequence continues at coordinate 4,442 of CAYTLU010000099.1, read as the reverse complement.
ACTCGTCCGGATTGCAGTGTTCAATTGTGTTAGTGTAGTAATCCATCATGCCGCGCTCTTTTATCAGAATTTTTTCGTAGACGTTTTTTCCAATTTGGGCATTCCGGCGATATTCAAGACACCGATTGCGGACAATACGAAAGAGGTAGGCATCGACATTAGTAAATTCAATATCGTCGCGATGCCCCCACAACAAAGCGAAACTATCATGTACGACATCTTTTGCCGTATCCGCATCGCGAACATAGCTATATGCAATAGCACACAGCTTCTTTTCGTATTGTCGATACAGCTTATCGAACGATTGTGGGGTTAATTTGGTTAATATCATGCAGTTATTTTCCCTCCTTTACAAAGATAGGGAAAAATATCAGGATATTTCTGAATGGCCACATAATTTTTCTCTCAACTCTGGTAATTAGACGGTTGAATATACAAAAATATTTACGTATTTTATAAAAAATTTTATTTGCACAAAAAATCACTTTCTTGGTAGGAATCCGCCCGAGTTGTGCATCTTAATATTATAGGACACATAAAAAGGAGAAAAATGAAAGACGTAGAGATCACAGATGCTATGCTATTCCGGTATTTCACCGGTCAAATGTCGAACGAAGAGACGGATGCATTGACAGCTTGGTACCAGAAGAATCCGGAAGAACATCAGAAAATAATGGATCAGGCTCATACTTTATATATTGTAAGTACCATGAGCGGACCTTTTGCTAAGAATTCGGGCAAGCGTGGAGTGTTGATGCGCATGAACTGGAAAAAAGCAGCTCGTTACATCAGCGGGATTGCTGCCGTATTCCTGTTGGGATTTTTGAGCAATTATTATTTCTTTTCGCAGAAGCTAAATTCGTGGGCAGCTCAATCTACGGTCATAGAGGCACCATTAGGGCAACATATTCATCTGACATTAAATGACGGTTCATCGGTCGATCTTAATTCGGGCAGTCGTTTGACGTACCCTTCAATATTTGCTGGCAAATATCGAAAGGTCAAACTCGAAGGCGAAGCTATGTTCGATGTCAAACATAATGTAGATCATCCGTTCGTTGTCGAAACGTTTGCTTGTGATGTGAACGTTTTGGGAACGCAATTTAATGTAGTAGCCAATGAATCGGAACAGGAATTCTCTACGGCCTTGTTTCAAGGACGAGTTTCTGTCGTAAATATACACAATGGTGAAAGAATAGACATGATGCCCAATATGATGGTTGATTTGAGAAATGGGCATCTGAGGTTGGAAAAGTTGACCAATCGTGATAATTATCGCTGGCCGGAAGGTGTCATCTCTTTGAGCGGGCTTTCGTTCGAGCAAATTATTCGCAAACTCGAAAAAGCATATAATGTAAAATTCTCTATCAAGAGAGCTACCTATCCAATAGTCAAATACAAGAATATCAAGGTTCGAGTATCGGATGGAATCGAACATGCCCTGAATATCCTGCAAAAAGCATCGGATTTTACATATGAATACGATGAAACAGAAACGGTCATAATAATCAGATAAGTAAATTAATAATAAAGAGCCTATGAATTAACTCCAATTTATGAAAAAAAAGACCTATGAGTGGTGCAACACTCATAGGCACAGCTCACACAGAAATGCTAACCGATTTCTAATAATGAACCAAAATTAACAAAAGTATGAAAAAAAAGAGATTGCAGCAAATTTGCCTGACTCTTTTATTTCTTGTTTCCGTATGCTGGCCCTCCACACAGATTTTAGCGCAGACAATTCGCGTAACGATTCATCAAGAAAAGGTGCGTATGGAGGCTGTCATGCAGGAAATAGAAGCGCAGACAAAATATCTATTTGCCAGCCAGGAAGATGTAAACACGCATCAACTTGTCACGGTAAATACGGACAATCAACCGTTGAAAGATGCTCTCGACCAAATGGTAAAAGGCACTCAAATTATTTATGAAATCAGCGGTTCAAATATTATTTTATCCAATAAACCCGAAGATAAGGCTATTGAGATAAAAGGAGTTGTGACTGATTCAGAAGGAGAACCTATTATCGGAGCGTCGATTGTCGTAAAAGGCACGACCATCGGCGTAAGTTCGGACGGTTCGGGAGCTTTCACGCTTCAAGTACCTCCGCCCTGTGCTAACATACAGTTGGAGATCAACTATCTGGGCTATGAGCCTGTGGTTATTACAGTGGGTGGTCGTACTTTCTTTACTGTCACACTTAAAGAATCAGCATCTGAGATCGAACAGGTGGTGGTTACGGCTTTGGGTATCAAGCGCCAAGAAAAGGCATTGAGTTACAACGTGCAGCAGGTCAAATCCGAATCATTGACTGCCGCAAAAGATGCCAATTTCATCAACGCTCTGTCAGGCAAGGTCGCTGGTGTGACGATCAACACTTCGTCATCGGGTATCGGCGGTGCATCGAAAGTTGTCATGCGCGGTAACAAGTCGATTCTCCAATCTTCCAACGCACTTTACGTCATCGACGGTATTCCGATGTACAATTCCGGTGGCGGTGGCGGCACCGAGTTCGATTCGCGCGGTGCTACGGAGGCGATCGCAGACTTGAACCCCGAGGACATCGAATCCATGTCGGTGCTCACGGGTGCTTCAGCAGCCGCTCTCTACGGCTCGGAAGCGGCTAATGGCGCCATCATGATTACGACCAAAAAAGGTCAGGCCGGAAAATTCACGGCGTCGTATTCCAATCACACCGATTTCCTGAATCCGTTCGTCCTGCCGGAATTCCAAAATCGTTATGGTACGGGTAGTTTCGGCAAAGTATCTGGCTCGCCTGTATACAGTTGGGGCGAACGGCTCAACGAAGTCTCTCGCACCGGTTACACGCCGAAAGATTTCTTCGAGACGGGTTATGTGACGACTAATGCCGTTTCGATGTCGGGAGGTACGGATAAGAACCAAATGTTCTTTTCCGCAGCATCCGTCAACTCCGAGGGTATCATTCCTAACAATAAGTACGATCGTTACAACTTTACATTTCGAAATACTTCCCACTTCCTGAAAGATCGACTGCGTGTCGATGTCGGTGCGAACTATATTGTGCAGAAAGACCGGAACATGATCAACCAGGGCGTTTATTCCAATCCTTTGGTCTCGGCCTATCTATTTCCTCGCGGCGATAGCTTTGAAGCAGTAAAGACTTTCGAACGTTGGGATCCTGCCCGTAAGATTGCCGTACAGTACTGGCCGCAGGGTGAAGGCGGTGATTTGCGCATGCAAAATCCCTACTGGATCGCCTATCGTAATCCGCGCGATACGGACAAAAAACGTTATATGGTGAACGCTTCGGTCACTTTCGACATCCTTCCGTGGATGAGCATTGCTGGCCGCGCTAAAATCGACAATTCCAATTCGATCTTCACGCAAAAACTTTACGCATCGTCGAACACCACTATTACAGAAGGTAGTACACAGGGGCATTATACCGAGATTCACGGCACCAACGAGCAAATCTATGCTGATATAATGTTGAATATCAACAAGACGTTTGCCAATGACAAATTCTCATTGGTAGCCAATATCGGCGCCTCGATCAATGACACGAAGATGAAGGAGTTGAGCTATCGCGGCCCTATACGGGATTCGGGCATTCCCAACATGTTCACCGTTTACGATTTGGACAAAGAAAAATCCCGCCCGACCAAGACCGGCTGGCAGGAACAAACCCAGTCTATTTTTGCTTCGGTTGAATTGGGCTGGAAGTCGATGCTCTACCTGACCGTTACGGGCCGTAACGACTGGGCTTCGCAGTTGGCCGGCTCACCCCAGCAGTCGTTCTTCTATCCATCGGTTGGGTTGTCGTGGCTGCCGACGGCGACTTTCGATATGCCCGATGCGTTCACCTATTTGAAATTGCGTGCTTCATTCTCATCGGTAGGTATTCCGTTCCCGCGGTTCCTCACTACGCCGACGTATGCCTATGATGAAACGAATCAGCAGTGGCTGCCGACGACGCACCGCGAAATCGGCCAGCTCTATCCTGAACGCACGAAGACTTGGGAGGTCGGTATCGACACCCGGCTTTGGCGCGATGTGCGATTGAGCGCTTCATGGTATCGGGCCGATACGAACAACCAAACTTTCCAGCCCACGGTTTCGACCTCCTCCGGCTATTCGAGCATGTATGTTCAGACTGGCTGCGTCCGCAATACAGGTGTCGAGGCGAGTCTCGGCTACGGGCACAAATGGCGCGATTTCTCATGGGACACCAACGTGACGTTCTCGTGGAACAAAAACGAGGTAATTGACCTGATGGCCGGGATGACCGATCCCAAAACCGGAGAGCCGTTGAAAGATCGTTTGGAAATCAAGGGACTCGGCAAAGCCAAGTACATAATATAGAAAGGCGGCACACTGGGCGACCTTTACACCACATCCAATATCAATTATGACGAAAACGGTTATGTGCAGGTCGACCGCAACGGCAATCTGATCAC
>CAYTLU010000098.1:0-2598 GCA_964438665.1 uncultured Bacteroides sp. | reverse complement strand
TGTCGCCGGAACACGAGGAGATCCTCGCGCTTGTGCGCCGCAACATCGATACTATCCGCCAAATCAAAAACGCAGGTTGAATCCATGAGTATTCCTTTCAAGCAACGCCATATTATTCGAGAGCGTTGGAACAGCATTATTACGGATGTCCCATTCGGTGATATAACAGATAATCTGCTAACATTGATAACCGGCAATATAGAAATCGACATTGTAGAACTCGACCGCCGGCTAAAAAACAGGAACTGGGATCAATATACGGACGACATGAGTCTTGAAGATTTTCTGATGGAAAGATTCGGAGAAAAAGCCGTAAAACTTTTGAACGAAATATTAGAGTGAAGAAAAATGATATACGGATATTTAAGAGTGAGTTCAGACGAACAGGATGTCAACTCACAAAAACAAGGCGTTGAACAGTTCGCCAAAGACAAAGGATGGAATATCGACAAATATATAACAGATGAGGGTGTAAGTGGCGGAAAAGACCCGGACAAACGAAACCTCGGTCCGCTTCTAAAACTTGTGAAAAAAGGGGATGTAATCATCTGTTCCGAGATTAGCAGATTGGGCCGTGACCTATATATGGTTATGGATATTCTTCATTTCTGCATGGAGCGGGAATGTGTCATATATACCGTAAAAGACAAGTTTGTCCTCGGGGATGATATTCAAAGCAAAGTGCTTGCTTTTGCTTTCGGTCTATCGGCGGAGATTGAGCGTCAGATGATACGCCAACGCACGAAAGATGGTTTGAAACTGAAAATGAAACTTGGAGTGCTTTTAGGACGTCCCATCGGGACAACCAATTCGGAAGGAAGCTATAAATGCGACGAACATAAACAAGACGTATTGAAAGCTCTTGAGTGGGGCGCTTCTGCAAGGAATATCGCAAAAAAGATAGGTATTGACCGAAACACTCTTTACCGCTCTTTGATTCGTTGGGGCGCAAAGGAAGAATCGGAGGCTTTCAAGGAATTTAGGGAAAGAGAACGCAAGTCCAAGCAGAAGCCTTCTTATAAGGAAGGAGACTACAAAGTAGTCCAGCTTGACAGAGAAAAGATGGTTAAACTGATAGAACAGGACCTGACAATTCCACAGATAGCAGAACATTTCAGAGAATTTACCTACGAGCAGATTTATGATACTATACATGTAGACGATGTTTTCAATCCTCTTTACCGCAAGCATGGACAACTTAAAATAAAAAAGAAATGAAGAAGATAATGTTTAACGACCGATACGGGCTGACGGAAGCCGTATTGAGTGGAAGAAAGACGCAGGCGCGCCGAATAGAGTTTGACGAATATTTACAGGCAGCGACATCAATATCGACTATGTTGAAATAGCCAATAAACGACTTTCCGAAACTTTATTATAAATAATTATGAATATGAAAAACAGACGGACCAAAAACAAGTAAAACTATGAAAGTAAAAATCAAAGGAATCAGAGAGCTGGTGGGCGCGAAATACGCGTTCGACAACAGCGGCAATCTTGTCGGGGTGAGCCTTGATGAGGATATCAAAAACGGGGTGCGCAACACATTCCCGATGGAATTGGTAGAGGATATTTACGACGATTGATTATGGATATCGAAAAGATGACAGCAGCGCAACGCGCCGAATTGAAGGCGCAGCTTGAGGCTCAGGAGCGTGCCGAGAAACAGAAACGCGAGGATGACATTGCGGCCTACAAAACGTCGGTCGATGAATTTTGCCGGAGTAAATTCGCCCGGTTGCAAGCCCTGAGCGAAGAGATGCGTCGGGCAAAAGAGGAGGTGTTCGGCGATGCCGAGACGCTCATCGGACTCAAGGAGGAGTTGTTCCGGACGAAATCCGACCGCCACAGCAACCAGTTCACGACCTCGGATGGCCGCATTACGGTCGCTTTAGGATCTCGCACGAACGACGGCTGGGACGACACGGTGAACGCCGGTGTCGATAAGGTCAAGACCTTCATCCGCTCGCTGGCCAAAGACGACGATTCGGCCGCTCTGACGGAGATGGTAATGAACCTGCTGTCGCGCGACAAGAAGGGTAACTTGAAAGCGAGCCGCGTGCTGCAGCTACGCGAAATCGCCCGCAAGTCGGGTTACCCGGAGTTTATCGAGGCGACGGACATCATACAGGCGGCCTACCGGCCCGTCGATACGTGCCAGTTCATCTCGGTGTCGTACAAAGACGAGAAAGGCGTGAAACAGGCGCTGCCGCTTTCGTTGGCGGCGATGGAATAATCCCGAATGGTTTTCAGCAGCGGTTCGATTCCGCTGCCGGGAGCAAATTAGTATATGATAAAGAGAACGTCCCCGTAGATGTGCTTACCACATATACGCAAGGCATTGATGCTGGCAGGTCGTTTCCTCCCAACCCATCATAGGGACGTTCCTTTATCGAGTCAAAATTCGAACAGAAAAATAATGGTTGATATTTTGCAAAAATAAAGAAAATAATCTACATTTGCCCTTGACTTCTACATACAAATGTCTTGGGCAAAATTCAAGAATTGATTTTTGAACAGGATAAAAGGCAACGCCTACTATGGTGGTCGGTAAGAAATGATCCGACTGCAAACGCCCAACGTATGTGGAAGTCACAC
>CAYTLU010000097.1:0-6531 GCA_964438665.1 uncultured Bacteroides sp. | reverse complement strand
GACGATAAGCGCGGAGTGCGCAGCGATTTTTTGCGCGACTATGACCGGTTGGTATTTTCATCGCCATTCCGCCGATTGCAGAACAAAACACAAGTGTTTCCTCTGCCGGGCAGCATCTTTGTGCATAACAGATTGACTCATAGCCTTGAAGTGGCGTGCGTGGGACGTTCGTTGGCCACGGAAGCCGCTTTGTGTCTGCGAGAGAAATACTCCGGTCAGCCGTGGGTCGGCAAACTGGATGCAATGGGCGAGATTGTCTCGGCCGCATGTCTGGCTCATGATCTTGGCAATCCGCCGTTTGGCCATTCGGGAGAAAAGGCGATAGCGACATTTTTCAGCGAGGGAGCCGGAACCGTGTTGCGTGACGAACTGACGGCTGAACAGTGGCTTGACCTGACCCATTTTGATGGCAATGCCAATGCTTTCCGTTTGTTGACACATCGGTTCAATGGCCGCCGTCCGGGAGGTTTTGCCATGACCTACTCAACGCTGGCATCGATAGTCAAATATCCTTATGAAGCATCGTTGTCAGGCGGGAAAAACAAGTTTGGTTTCTTTACCTCGGAAAAAGCTGATTTTGTCAAGGTGGCGGAAGAACTCGGCATGCTTTCGACGCCCGGCGAAAACGGCGAAGTGCGCTATGCACGCCATCCGCTTGTCTATCTGGTGGAAGCGGCTGACGATATATGCTATGAGGTTATGGATATAGAGGATGCGCATAAACTCGGATTGTTGCCTACACAGCAGGTCATAGACCTTATGCTGGGATTTTTCTCCGGGGAGCGTGTTGACCACATGCATCAGGTGATGAGTAGAGTCGATGATCCGAATGAAAAGATAGTCTATTTGCGTTCTGTTGTCATCGGTGCGCTTGTCAAGACATGTGCCGGCGCGTTTGTTGAAAATGAGGATGCGATTCTTTGTGGCGGTTTTAAAGGCTCTTTGCTTGACCATATTCCTGACAGAGAGCGCGAAGGCTATGCCCGCTGCAGTGCGTTGTCGTGGGAGAAAATATATCGCGCGAGTGATGTTGTCGATATCGATCTTGCCGGTACAAGCATCATCACTTTTTTGCTTGAAAAACTGGTTGATGCCGTGCGGAATCCGCAATTCAACTATTCCCAGTTGCTGCTTTCGAAAGTTCCACAGCAATATGAGGTGGATGCCCCAACGCTATATGGCAAGGTTCAGGCGGTTATCGATCATGTTTCGGGAATGACAGACGTCTATGCTCTTGACCTCTATCGGAAGCTGAAAGGCATGAGCTTGAAGATCAACAACTAAGGACGTGGCGCGGGCAGTAGTCTAGAGACAACGATGCGGCAATTTCGCAGTACTCGTTTTATCGGTTTCGGCCTTGAGCCTGAGACAGTAGGTGGAAGATCATTGATGGTAAGGGAATCATCAACGGCAGTAAGCAACTTCCTAACTTCATCGGTCTTTAATTTGTCATCAGCTGCTACATTGGTCATGGCTGAAAGGATGTTGATTGATGCTTGTCGGATATTATCGGCCACAGCTTTGTTGTATTTGAATTCATCAAGCAGATGAAGTCTTACTGACAGAGCCATCTTCAGCCTATAATACTGATTCGTGTTGCTCCACGCACCTTTTTCCCATTGACGATAGACCCCCATAGGGCGGCGGAAAAAATGTATGCTGCCATGTGCTGCATACAGCATGTGCATTCCATAATCGAGCAATTTTATCTCCGCAAGCCATCCGGGCAATTGTCGGAGATCAACCAGTTCGCGCCGATAGAGTACGCTCATGTTGGTGATGAGATTGGCGCGCGCAAGGTCAGATGCTTGAAGATTGATCGGGGCACAGGAACTGAGGCTTTTGGCTCTTGACGGTTCAAACAGATTTATGACGCGGTGGAAGGTTATTGCACACTCAGGGTGAGATTCCATATATTCTACCTGCCGGGCTAATTTAGTGTGACAACACCAATAATCATCAGCATCGCACATGGCCATGTACTTTCCATTTACAAATGGGAAAACAGACAGATAGTTGCGTTGAATACCAAGATTTGACTCGTTGTAATGCGGCTTGACGATGTCAGGGTAGAGAGATGCGTAATGTCTGATGATCTCACGTGTGCTGTCGGTTGATGCATCATCCGATATCAATAATTCTATCGGGAAATCGGTCTTTTGTCTTATGACACCCTCGATGGCTGAGGTTATATGACGTGCGTTGTTGTAGGCGATCATCACAACGCTGACCATCGGGCGTGATTCATTATTTTTTGCGTCGGCTGTCATCATATATCTTTCTTGCGATGGAATATGTATGAAATTGACTCTTTTAAGATCGTAGCCCCGGCACACCATAGTACTCCTATATATAATGATGCGGCCATGACGATTTTCCCGGAAAGAGACAGCCACGGATTATCAATAGCGTGCATAGCATATTCTGTTAGTCCCATAACCCCGGCGGAAAGGATAAGGTAGGGTGCTACGTCGCGCAGAAATTCCAATGGTTTTAGTCCGATATGCTTGCGCGCGAAAAATTGCCATACGAGCAGCCATAGGATGTTGATTGCGGCATAAACCATCAGCATTGTGTTGAGCCCGAAAGGATAGCTTGCCACAAGGCATCCCAGTTGTAGAGCTCCCAGCCCGATTGTGCTCCACATATAAATGTCGGGCCGGTTGACGGAATTGAACAAGTTGGAGTAGAGGGTTGAGAAAGGCATAAAAGCACCACTGATGCATAGAATCTGCATCACTCTGACGCATGGCTGCCATTTGTCGGTAATGGTTATAGTGATTAACGGTTCGGCAATGATGGCGAGTCCGAACATAGCCGGAAAGCTGAGGAATGCGGCAAATCTCACCATTTTGCAAAACACGCGGCGGAGACGTTCGTTGTCATCGGCCGTCTGGCGGAACACCGGCTGGCCGACGCTGTTGATCATGCCTCCGATTGTCGAATAGCCCATAGTGGTCCATTTGCTGCCCTGAGTGTAGTAGCCTGTGATTTTCAGTCCGTAAAAGCGGCCGAGCAGAACTGAGAAAAAGTTATTGTTGATATGGATGAAAAGAGATGTTGCAAGTTGTTTGAGGCTGAATGGCAGCATGGCTATCAGATTGTCTTTCTTAAACGACAGTCCGGGCCGCCAAGGACATATGATCCAGAGCATCAGGGAATTCACGCCGGAGTATAGGACTGTCTGGATGGCAATTCCCCAGTATCCCATGCCGGATATGGCGCATACAACACCGGTTACGCCCGAAATGACGATGGCGAATATCTGAATCTGGCTGCGTTGCTTGACCATCAGATTGCGGAAGAAATATGCGGTCGGAGCTCCCGACAGCGCGCCAAGCACAAAACTAAGGAACAGGAAGCGGGCAAGCGGAACCATTTCCGGCGTATGGTAGAAGTCTGCAATCAGGGGCGCGAGTAAGAACAATAGTGCGTAAAGCGAAAGACTGGCCACGACATTGAACCAGAACACAGCATTGTAATCATCGTCATTGACCTCACGCTTGTTGACAATTGCCAGAATAAAGCCGCTTTCCGAGAATAATCCGGCTATTGCCGAGAAAATTGTAAGTGCGCCGACAACGCCGTAGTCCGATGGAGAAAGCAGACGTGCAAGAAAGATGCCGAACACGAGACCAAGCACCTGCACGGCACTGCTGCCTATGCCTCCCCACAGGAGTCCTTTTGCAGTTTTCTGTTTTAATGGTTCGTCAGCCATGTCTTAGGTCGGTTATACTTTCCGGCTGAATCCAAGTTTATTTATCAGATTTGAAGGCATGGCGGTAGCTTTTCTGCTTGTTCCATGCACCACGTGTGAAATCGGGCACTTCAACCGGCGCAGATCCGTTTTCAATGGATATGGCGGTCAGCGGAATCAGTGAACACCACTCGGCAAGATCATAGACATCCATGTCGAGGGGCAGACCATTGCGCAAACAGTAGATCAGACGGTAGTCCATGATGTAGTCCATTCCGCCGTGACCGCCCACCTGTTTTGCAATTTCGCCTACTTCTTTTATAATAGGATGCGTATATTTCTCGGTCAACGCCTGACGTTGGGCATCGGAAATGAATCCGTGGGCAGAGAGGTTTTGATGATCCGGAATCTCGTCAGTCTGCAGCTGCTCCGGTTCAAATGCGTAGCCTTCCATTGGGTATTTGTTGGCGAATCCTTTTGTCCCGGTCAGCTGATACATGCGCGAGTAGGGGCGTGGGTTGACAACATCATGCTGGATATGGAGCGTCTTTCCGTTGGCGGTGCGTATCATTGTCATTGTATGGTCTCCGTTGGCAAATGATTCCGGCTTTTTCCCTGTTGTTTTCTCAATGTAGGCCGGTCCGTTGACCGCCTTGGTATCCATTGCAACCAGCGTTGTCATGCGGTCGCCGCGATGTATGTCAAGCAGCTGGCAAGCCGGGCCGATGCCGTGGGTGGGATAGACATCGCCGCGATGCTCCCGATTGAAATCCAGACGCCAGTTGTTCCAGTAATAAGGCCAGAATTCCTCCAGATTGTGGATATAGCTGCCTTCTACGTGCAGCACTTCGCCGAACAGTCCTTGTTGAGCCATGTTGAGCGTGTTCATCTCGAAAAAGTCGTAAACACAGTTTTCAAGCATCATGCAGTGGCGTTTCGTCCGTTCGCTGGTGTCGATGATCGCCCAAATCTCGTCAAGGTTCATCGCTGCGGGCACTTCGATCGCAACATGCTTCCCTTGTTCCATCGCGTAAAGCGCCATCGGAGCATGATGCTTCCAATCGGTCACTATATAGACCAGATCGATATCCGGATTTTCGCACAACGCTTTCCATGCATCTTCTGAGCCTCCGTATTCAGCGGATTTAACACCTCGTTTGGCAAGCATTTCCCGCGATTTTTCAACGCGAGACATCTCAATATCGCAGATTGCAGCCACTTTTGCTCCGGGAACATGCGTGAGCCGGTCAACGGCATCTGCACCGCGCATGCCAAGTCCGATGATGCCGATTCTTACAGTGTCGATCGATTCTGCGGCAAAGCCAATCATGTCGGTTGCTCCTGCCGGACGTTCAGGGATCGGAGTTTTTATCGGTTGGTATTTGTCAGCAGCCAATATGCCGGATGTGATTGATGCAAACAGAGCAAAGACTGAGAATGCACGGCGAATAGTCATTATGTGATAGAATTAGTTGGTTTATATATTGGGCAAATATAGCGTTTTTTTACCATAAAACTGTCGGGCGTTGCTATTTTTGTCGAAAAAGGCGTATATTTGTAGTGCTATAGATTTGAATAACAATAATTGGTGAAAATATGAATATGAATTTTAAGAATGTTCTGGCTGCGGCTGTTGTCGCAGCAGTTACGGCTGTGCCATGTGTCGGTCAGGATGATGGATTCGATCTGACATCGCAGCGCGGCGAGGTTCAGGAATTCAATCCGGTCAATGGTCATAAGGTTGACCATAATGGCTTGGTGATCAATCCTACGCCTCAACACATCGATCGTCCGCTTATGAGAATACTTAACGCATCCGGCGGATTCAAGGTCAAGGATAAAAAGAAAAGTTTTGCAGGCGACCTCGATTTTCTGAAGCAGTCGGCCAAAGGCGTTCGGCTGGAGATCGATTATGGAAATAAACCGGCAAAAAAAGCCGGAGTGAAAGCCGTTGAGGGAGCATACGTGCTTAATATCGGGCCGAAGAACGTAAAAATCACCGGATATGATGAGCGCGGCGCATTCTATGGATTACAGACATTGCGCCAGATACTGTCAAGCGAAGTGTCGCACGGCGGAACTGATCTTCCGATGATGGTGATAAATGACTATCCGTCGATGAAATATCGCGGAGTGGTCGAAGGCTTTTATGGAACGCCGTGGAGTCATGATGTGCGCAAGTCATTGATTGAATTCTACGGACGAAACAAGATGAACGATTATCTCTATGGTCCGAAAGATGATCCGTATCACAGTTCACCCTACTGGCGTCAGCCTTATCCTGAAGATCAGGCCAAGAATATCCAAGACCTGGTTGAGACAGCCAGAAAAGCGCGTGTCAATTTCATCTGGGCCATCCACCCCGGAAAAGATATTCGCTGGAACAAGGCTGACTATGACAGTTTGGTCAATAAATTCAATATGATGTATGACCTCGGAGTCCGTTCATTTGCAATTTTCTTTGATGATATTGAAGGGGAGGGCACAAATCCGCAGAAGCAGGTTGAACTGCTTAATAGCCTGACTGATGATTTTGTCAAGGCAAAAGGCGATGTTACCAATCTGATCGTTTGCCCGACAGATTATTCGCAATTGTGGGCAAAGCCAGGCCCTGACGGCCCGCTGGCAGTGTATGGGCGGGAGCTGAATCCGAATGTGGAGGTGTTTTGGACCGGCGCTGTGGTCTGCAGCGACTTGACTCCCGAGACTCTTGAATTTGTCAATTCGCGCATCAAGCGTCCGGCTCTCTACTGGTGGAACTATCCGGTGACCGATTATTGCAAGCACATATTGATGCAGGGACCGGTTTACGGACTCGACACCAATCTGACATC